>NZ_JBJPHS010000023.1:0-76728 GCF_052939495.1 Phormidesmis sp. 146-12
GATCGATGGCTTTCTTGTCGATTCCCTCTCCTAAAAATCGTCCGGACTATTGATCAACAAGACTATGTGAATGGCATTGAGCGTGCGATCCAGCGTGTCAGTGCCCGTTCCTAACATCTTGTTCTTTACCTTCCCTTTCAATCAACGGAGCCAATTACCATGATTCAAACATCACAGTCTGCATTGTCCTTACTTCAACAACAATCCGAAAGACCGATTCTAGCGAAATTTGTGGCTCCGCATTGTGGCGGTTGTATCACACTCAAACCTGTTTTAGAGCGACTGGCACAAGAACATGCAGATCACCTGCATCTGATCGAAATCGACATCACCGAAGAACCAGAATTAGCAATGGAACTGGATGTCCGCAGCGTTCCCACAGTTGTATTGTTCCAGCAAGAACAAGAGATTGGACGACTTGTAGGCTTACAACCCAAGCAGCACTACGCGAACTTAGTGCAGCAAGCAATCTAACCGGATACGAGCAAGATGCTCACACAACCTAAACCAGAATTCATCAGAAGTGTGAGCATCTCGCTGATATCTGAATCATCCCTTCAATGCAAAACTGCTCAATCAACTAGGAGAAGCCGCAATGAAATCTCAACAGACTCCGAGTTCACTCGAAATTGTGGCCCCAATGCCACAAAAGAACCCGCACAAGTTCTCCTTCACGTCTAAAACACTCTTCTATGGCGGTCTATTTCTCGGTGCCTTAGTTCTTGCCCTCGTTTCCCCGCATCTATCTGGCTGGTATCTCTACCTCACTGAGCTAGTCGGTCACATTCAGGCTCCTTATCAGCAATGGTTAGAGCAGCAAAATTTGAGTGATCCGATCGTGCTTGTGCCTTTAGCATTCGTAGGTGGATTGATTGCAAGTATCTCGCCTTGTATTCTGTCTTTGCTGCCTGTCAATCTCAGCTATATCGGCACGCTCAAAATCACCTCGCGTCGAGCCGCCTTTAATAAAGCTGGATTGTTCGTTTTGGGTGTAGTTACGGTGTTCAGCTTGTTCGGATTGTTCGCATCCTTCGCAGCAGCAGTCCTCGTTGATTATCGAGGATACTTTAACGTTGTAGTAGGGGCAATCATTCTAGTCATGGGACTCAGCTTTGCGGGAATCATTCACTTGCCCTTGCCACAACCGAAAGCGTCTGTATCGGCAGCGGGGCCTTACGGCATTGGGCTGACGTTTGCACTCGTGAGTTCTCCTTGCTCCAGTCCGGTGCTATTTGCGGTGATTGCAGCCGCCGCCGCAACAGGCTCTCAGTTCATCAGTGTGGTCACGTTGATGAGTTATGGATTGGGTTACACGGCTGTTATCTTCTTCGCTAGTTTGTATGCGGGACTCGTAAAGCAAAGTCGCGTTATTCTAGGAAAATCAGATTGGGTGATTCGCGTTGGCAGTGCCGCGTTGATGCTGGCAGGTGGGTTCTATCTGGTCAATGGAATTCACTGGTTTCTATAACAAGGATGACTGATCAAGGATGAGTTAACGGTGACGCATCCTTGATGAGATGTTTGCAACAGGCGCAGATTATGAGAAACAACAGTTTTAAAGGCAAGCAGTCGCTCCGAATCAATCTAAAACGGCTCCGGGAATGGGGTAGCACCTTTGCTGGAGTCCGATCGCGCCTGCTCATTTGGTACTTTCTACTCACCCTTTGCATTACCCTCATTTCGGTGTGGGCAACCTTTAAGATCTTCTGCGAACTAGAACAACAGCAAGCCGCACAACAATTGCAGCGAGACATCAGCGCGTTAGAACAGCGAATGGCTCAAACAAACCCATCTCAACGCTCACCAGATGTTCTGGTTGAAACACTAGAACAGTTTACGCAAAGTCAAATCAACGATCCTAATAAATCTTTGGTTCTCGTTGTTAACAATCAACTCTACTCCGCCCGATCGTCCAAATTGCCGCTTGCTCTTCATGAGAATGCTGACCTAATTCGACAATGGGCACAAGCGCAACCCGATCGCTCCTCTGTTCAAGAAGATTACATCATTCGGGTTGTAGAGCCGCTTCAACTTGCTGGGCAAACGGGTGCGATCGTTGGACTCTACGATGCGACCTTACGTTACCAGATGGGTGAAACAACGCTTGCGCTAGTTGTTCAGGTGACGACCGCGATGATGATATTGTTTATGGTGATCGTCTGGTTCACCGCGGGACGGCTTCTCGCTCCGTTACGCCAGTTAAGCGATACCGCTCAGATGATTACTGAAACCGACTTGTCAAAGCGTATGACCGTCCGGGGAACCGATGAGATAGCAGATCTCACGCTTACCTTTAATCAGATGCTCGATCGCCTTCAAGCCGCATTCACAAGCCAGCAAGAATTCATCAAAGATGTCAGTCATGAACTCCGAACACCCATCACGATTATTCAGGGACATTTAGAACTCTTGGGCGATGACCCCGAAGAACGCCAAGCGACGGTTGCTTTAGTGCGCGATGAACTGAGGCGAATGAATCGATTCGTCAATGATTTATTGTTGCTCATGCGTGCTGAGCGTCCCAATTTTTTGCGTTCCAGTGTGGTTGACCTTGAACCGTTTACACAAGAACTCTTTGCAAAAGCGCGAGGACTCGCACCTCGAAACTGGAAACTAGAAGCCATTGGTCGAGGTGAAATGGTTTGCGATCGCCAACGTCTGACGCAAGTGATCATGAATTTGGCACAGAATGCGACACAGTATACTCAGGCTGGAGACACGATCGCTATTGGTTCTGCAATTGTCAATGGCACTATTCAGTTCTGGGTGCGCGATACTGGCGAAGGCATTTCTCTTGAGGATCAAGAACGCATCTTCGATCGATTTACGAGAGGCTCAGAGAGCGAACGCCGATCCGAAGGGGCTGGATTAGGGTTATCGATCGTACAAGCTCTGATCAAAGCTCATGGTGGCACCGTCGAACTCTTTAGTCGTCTGGGAGAAGGAGCAACCTTTACTGTGATGGTGCCCCAGCAGCGCCCCGATGTGAATCTTCCAGTTCGACCCCCTTCAGTTGCCCCAATTCGACAGTCCTTATCGCCAAAGAAACAGCCATGAATCGATTGTTGATTGCCGAAGATGAAGCTCGCATTGCTGCTTTTCTAGAAAAGGGATTCCGTGCTAGCGGATTCACAACGACGATCGCGAAAAATGGAGTCGAAGCGATCGCAATGGCACACAGCGAAGACTTTGATTTACTGATTCTCGATTTAGGATTGCCGGGTAAAGATGGCTGGCAAGTTTTAGAGGAAATACGCGGACGCGGAGAACGATTGCGAATTATTATCCTCACGGCCCAAGATGAAGTAGAAGATACCGTAACTGCGCTAGAAAGCGGCGCGAATGACTATGTAACAAAGCCATTTGAGTTTAACGAACTCTTAGCGCGAGTGCGGGTTCAACTGCGAGACAACGTAGTAGCAAAAACTAAAAGCGGTAAAGAAACGACACTTCAGGTCGGCGAGATTGTTCTCGACTTACTGACGCGGCAAGTGTGGATAGGGACACAATTAATTGAGATGTCCGTAAAAGAGTTTGCCCTTGCTGAGATCTTCCTCCGCCACCCCATGCAGGTGATGAGCCGAGAACAATTATTGAACCGTATCTGGGGTTATGACTATGATCCGGGTTCCAATATCGTGGATGCTTATGTCAAACAACTCCGCAAGAAGCTGGGTAGTGACTTGATTGAAACCGTTCGAGGAGTTGGGTATCGGCTACGAGCATAGCATCCTGGAGAAATAGTAACGCTCATTTGGTCAGCAATAACCTAGCTAGATTTGGTTGGGTAACCACTCGACACAGTTTTTGGAGCCATAACCAACCGATCGCCCTACTGCCTCCGAACAACATTGATAGGGGTAACTTCTATGTAAATGTAATTGATGACAAGTTACGTCGTCCGGCTGACAACCCCCCGATCGAAATCTCTGGTGGCATCTCAACTAATTCCCATCCACCATCTCATACTGCCGATCTCTTCGAGATACCTGCAAGGGGTCGCTGCCGTCGTCATACGCTAATGACTCGTCTCATCCGGCTGCTGCGGTTTCTTTCGGTTTCTTCTCAAACACCTGGATGTTGGGTTCGAGAAGAACAAATCCTTTTTCGGTCGGTTGTCCCATCTTCCCGGCGATCGCGGCAACCCACATGGGAAAGTTGGTTTGAGCATCCTCCAGTTTCTTCCAGACTTTGGGCTTGACGGTCATGGAGATGATTTGCCCATCGCAGTCCACCTCAAAAGATTTCCAGCCATTGTCTACAGTCTTTGCATCCGGCAGTTCGTTGATTTTGATGGTGAGTTCAAGTTTTCCAGTGACGGTCATGGTGTGTTCTCCAAAGTTTTGCATTAATCATTCTCCTTAACAGTGGTCAATGAATCAACCTCAGCACGTCGATTTCAACATCTGGAAAAGACAGAGGATGAATCACGCTACTGGTTAGGGTCACTTGCGAACAGGTTCCCTAGATCAAAGGTGTTCGAGACTCCCCATCCACGGGGTCACGAAACACGATGAGTTCCCTCACCCTTGGGTTGATAGGACGAAGCACCCGCACCCAACAATAGAGTATAATCGCCCATGAAACCATTGAAGAAACCGCAGAATTAGTCAATCAAGCAGGCGGGCAAGGAATCGCGGTACAAGTGGATCATCTAGATTCAGAAAAAGTTAGATCGCTCATAGGGTTCTAATTCAGAATACTTTCGTTTCTATTAAGGCTTGTGATGTTCGTGCCAATGATTTGCGATATCAATTCTGCGGCAGAGCCAAACGCGATCGTGTTTCTGAACGTAATCTAAAAATTTCAACAATGCCATTGCTCTTCCAGGTCTGCCTACCAATCGACAATGTAATCCCACGCTCATCATTTTGGGTGCGGTTTCTCCTTCTGCATAGAGTAGATCAAATGAATCACGCAAGTATGCAAAAAACTGATCGCCAGAGTTAAACCCCTGACTGGTGGCGAATCGCATATCGTTGTTATCTAACGTGTAAGGAATCACCAAATGGGACTTTCCAGACTCCTGAACCCAATACGGCAAATCATCCGCATAGCTGTCTGAATCGTAGAGAAACCCTCCTTCCTCAATCACCAATTTGCGAGAAAACGCGCTAGTACGACCCGTATACCAGCCCAACGGACGATCGCCCGTCACACGAGTATGCAGATCGATCGCTTGATATAAATGGTCTCGCTCCGCCGCTTCGCCAAAATATTTGTAGTCAATCCAGCGATACCCATGACTGGCAATTTCCCACTGCGCCTCTTTCATCGCCGCCACTGCCTCCGGATTGCGCTCCAGTGCCATCGCTACCCCGTAAACCGTGACTGGAATTCCTCGCGCTGTGAAGAGTCTATGTAAGCGCCAAAAGCCCGATCGACTGCCATATTCATAGCAAGATTCCATGTTCATATGGCGCATTCCGTTGAGTGGAACGGCTCCCACAATCTCGGATAGAAAGGTTTCCGATGCCTGGTCACCATGCAAAATACAGGTTTCGCCACCTTCCTCATAGTTGATCACAAACTGTACGGCTATTCGCGCTCGATCGGGCCATTTAGCATCCGGAAGGTTGCGCCCATAGCCGACCATATCTCTGGGATACTCAGAATCTTGATCTCTGAAGGATTGTGTTGACATGCTTAGAGTTTGCTGAAGGGTAGTTCTGTACGAATTCAGGGCTTTTGAAATAGATGCTTCTAGTTGCTGCAATGATTTGGGTTAGCGATCGTCACCGTTGCGGGTGTTGTGTGTCATGCTTCAAATCAACCTTCATTTAACGTGAATTCGATGATAATCCTTCACGATGGTTACCAATCCGATCAGCCCCCTAAATCCCCCATGAGTGAGGGACTCTGAACGAGAAATATTGTCTCAAAGTCCCCCAAATTGGGGGGTTGGGGGGCGGAAGTGCTGAACAACGAAGTGAGAAAACTCCATCGAAGTCACGTTACATTTAGGACAAGAACAACTTATAGGCGGGGTTTTGGCTTTCGTCCCAGTAGCGGTAGCCCAGCGTATCGAGAAACGCTTGCCATTCGGTCATCTCATGAGGGGGCACCTGCATTCCGACGACGATGCGCCCATAGTCTGCTCCATGATTGCGATAGTGAAATAGACTGATATTCCAATCGGGACACATCGAGGTGAGAAACTTGATCAACGCACCCGGACGTTCGGGAAACTCAAAGCGGTAAAGCAACTCATTGTGAGCCAGGGGCGATCGCCCGCCTACCATATGTCTGAGATGCAGTTTCGCTAATTCATCATCGGTTAAGTCGATCGTGCTAAAGCCATTCGCTTCAAACGTCGAGACAATTTGAGCCGCATCCGCTCGATTTTGAATTTGCACTCCGACGAAAATGTGGGCGATCTTTTCATCTGCTATTCGGTAATTAAACTCAGTCAAACTGCGCCGACCAATACACTCACAAAACTTGCGTAAGCTGCCCTGTTCTTCAGGAATCGTGACGGCAAAAATCGCTTCTCGACGTTCCCCAAATTCGGCGCGTTCTGCCACAAATCGCAAGCGATCGAAGTTCATATTCGCCCCGCAGGCCACCGCGATCAGCGTTTGATTTTGAATCTGTTCCCGCTCCACATAAGCTTTTGCAGCAGCGATCGCCAGCGCCCCAGCGGGTTCTAGAATCGATCGCGTATCTTCAAATACGTCCTTGATCGCCGCACAAATATCATCCGTATCAACAATCATCACTTCATCAACATACTGCTGACAGAGCCGAAAGGTTTCTACCCCGACTTGACTCACGGCGACCCCATCCGCAAACAATCCCACATGCGACAACTTAATGCGGTGTCCCGCCTGCAACGATTGTGACATCGCATCGGCATCCACTGGCTCAACCCCAATAATTTTAATTTCGGGACGCAGCCGTTTTACATAAGCCGCAATTCCAGAAATCAAACCACCCCCGCCAATGGCCACAAAAATGGCATGAATCGGCTGTTGACATTGACGCAGCATTTCCATCGCGATCGTACCCTGTCCTGCAATCACATCCGGATCATCAAAAGGATGGATAAAAGTCAGATTTTTCTCGGCTTCTAGCTGTCGTGCATACGCATACGCCTCATCATACGTATCACCATGCAATATCACTTCTCCGCCCCGCGCTTTGACGGCCTTAATTTTTACCTGGGGAGTCGTCAACGGCATGACAATCATGGCAGTGGTTCCCAAATGACGGGCACCCAGCGCAACGCCTTGAGCATGGTTTCCCGCCGAGGCTGCAATCACGCCTTGAGCCAGCACATCTGGGGGAAGCTGCGCCATCTTGTTGTAAGCCCCTCGCAGTTTGAAGGAGAACACCGACTGCATATCTTCACGCTTGAGCAGGACTTTATTCCCTAATCGTGCAGACAGATTGGGCGCATAATCCAAGGGAGTCTCTTGGGCAACCTCATAGACGCGAGCATTCAAAATTTTCTCAAGATAATCAGAGGGCATGGCACAGTTTGCAGAGGCAGGATGAGAAATCATTGTACCTGACTTGCTTGTGGGGGGAATGAGGACTGAAGCATAAAGGATGGATGGAAAACCTACTCTAATTGATTGTTAGCCATGACGGAAGCTCTATGTTGATTGTTGAGGCGCGGCATGGAGAGCCTAATTACGTAACGTTGTGTCAGCAGATCGCTCATGCTATCGTAGATGCCTTCAAATTCAGGAGTATGTTGAGCCAAGAACTGAAAGAGCAGGTCTTTAAACTGTCACCGAGCGATCGTACCTTGCCCTAGTCAAGGCCATCATTGAGTCTTTTCAAGAGCAGCCTATTTTCCAGGTCGATCGCGCTAGTGCGATTCAGCGGATGCGAGGCTTGCTCAAAACAGCTCAACCTGCACCAACGGACGAAGAAGTAGCTGCAATGTTGGAGGAACGACAGGTGGAGAAGTATCTTTAGTGACTTTATTTGATACCAACATTATCCTAGATTTTCTGTTGCAGTGAGAGCCATTTTTCAAAACGCAGAACTGCTGCCGCAAGACGGTTTGACCTGGCGCGGCTGTTCCTAAAACAAACTGTGGACGATCGTCACTCATCAATTCTCGCTTAGTGTAAAAAACTACTATATTTACCGTGTAAATGCTGAATACAGCGTCTCGCTTATAAAGAGACTGCTCAAAAAATTTGTGAAAGAAGTGGGTGTTCGGCAGAATTTTGGGGCATTTTATCGAAGCGGAGCGGATTACATAGTCTTCATGACTCCTTCATGACACTTTCCTTACTCAGTAAGATCGCGATCGCACTTCCTCAAAACTTCCCCGCCCGGAGGCAGCAATGGCAGAAAAGACAGGACGCTTTGCGATTTTAGAACAATTAGTTGCAGATGGAATTGAGTATATTTTTGGCAATCCTGGCACCGTCGAGCAAGGCTTTTTGGATGCTTTGTCCGCTTATCCTCAATTGAAATATATATTGACGCTACAAGAATCTGTTGCTGTAATGATGGCCGATGGTCATGCACGCGCGACTAAAAAACCAACGATCGTACAGCTTCATAGCACTCCCGGTGTGGGGAATGGAATTGGTGCGCTATATCAAGCCAAACGTGGACATTCTCCTTTAGTCGTGATTGGTGGCGATGCAGGAATTAAATACATGGGCATGGATGCACAGATGGCGGGAGATCTGGTCGCTCTCGCAGAACCTGTCACCAAATGGTCAACGATGGTTTTAGATTCGTCTTCTCTGCTGCGGGTGTTGCGGCGGGCGATCAAGATTGCGTCTACTCCACCAATGGGCCCCGTCTACATTTGTTTGCCTGCCGACATCTTGGATCAGCCCTGTGTTGAACCGATCTTTCCGACTTGCATTCCTTCAACTCGCACCGTTCCAGAAGATGCGATTACTCATGAGATGGCTCACCTGTTAGCTAATGCTGCTAACCCCATGATCTTTATTGGAGATGGCATTGCTTATTCAGATGCACAAGATGAATTAACCCACGTCGCAGAACTGCTGGGTGCAGAAGTATGGGAAGCCGATAACGGCGAACTCAATATGAGTCAAACTCACCCGCTTTATCAGGGTTCTACCGGACATATGTTTGGGTATCAGAGCCGTCCGATTTTGCAAAAAGGGGATGTCAATCTGGTCTGTGGAACTTACATTTTGCCAGAAGTTTTTCCTGATCTAGGCAGTGTGTTTGCTCCTGATGCCAAAGTGTTGCACATTGACTTAAATGCCTATGAAATTGCAAAAAATCATCCCGTTGACATTGGCGTAGTGAGTGACCCCAAACGATCGCTCGCCCAATTGGCCGCCGCTCTGGAAGCGATTCTAACGCCCGAACAACGACAAGCCGCCGCATCGCGCATCGACAACCTGGCGAGACAGAAAGCAGTGAAGCGATCGCTGGCGCTAGAAGCCGACAAAGCCTTTGAAGAGGCAACGCCGCTCCACTTTTGCCAATTTATGGAAGAGCTTGCCAAGCATTTACCCGAAGATGTGGTGATCTTTGATGAGGCGTTGACTTGTTCTCCTGATGTGGTGCGCTATCGACCGACGACGCAATCGGGACATTATTTTGTGACTCGTGGCGGATCATTGGGAGTGGGCATTCCAGGCGCGATCGGTGTGAAGTTAGCTCATCCTGATAAGACAGTGATTGGCTTTACGGGGGATGGTGGCAGTATGTATACGATACAAGCGCTATGGACGGCTGTACGTCACAATGTCGATGCTAAGTTTGTAGTCTGTAATAATCGATCGTACAAATTGTTACAGTTAAACATTCAGGCGTATTGGCAAGAGCAAGCGATTCCGGCTCATGATTTTCCGCTGAGTTTTGATCTGTCTTATCCAGCGATTCAGTTTGATCAGATGGCTCGATCGATGGGAGTGCCTGCCATTCGCATTGAGCAGCCTGAAGAGATTGCGCCTGCGATCGCGAAAGCACTCTCTCACAAAGGGCCATTCTTACTCGACGTGGTGATCGAGGGCAATATTCAGCCTGAAATGATTACTCAAATGTGCCAGTAATATTACTGAGAAAAATAAAATCATGGATACAATTGTGATCGCGCTTCTCAGAGTGATGTAATCTTATCCATGGTCTCAGTAATTCTGACATTAGTCTGCGATTCCGCAAGTATCTTTTGTGTGTTCCTATCTCGTTGATGCGATCGTTCATCTCTGTATCATTTGCCCATTCCTGGTGAGTCGTGATCAAGACGAATGATCAGTGATTTGTATTCCTGTCGATCGCAATAGCCCGGTACAAGATTTCTAAAAACTATTAGAGCCTCTCAATAATTTTGGTGTGATGAGCAACCCAATCTCTTCTTTTTCCAACGGTCTATCTCGATGCGGATGGACGTTTTTGTTGATGAGTCCCGCGACTGCATTTCTGATTTTGTGGATGACGGCTCCTGGTTTTGCGGCGGTTCAGTCAGTCCCAGAAACTTCACTAGAAACCGTTCAAAATCTCTCAGTTGACCGCGAAGCTGCGATTCTGACAACCGAAGTCATGCAAGCGGTTGAGCCTGTTGAACCTGCGATCGTCCCTTCGGTGTCCAAAACTCCTCGACTCGAACCGTTTACGATCGCGCGTGTCACATCAGTTTCTGGCTTGTCGGATGTCAAACCGTCTGATTGGGCTTTTCAAGCGTTGCAGTCTTTGGTCGAGCGCTACGGTGTGATCGAAGGCTATCCCGACGGCACCTTTAAGGGCAATCGCGCCATGACTCGCTACGAATTTGCTGCGGGACTCAACGCCGCCCTCAATCGGGTGAATGAACTGATCGAAGCGGGCATGTCTGACAAAGTTTCTCGCGCCGATGTCGAAACGCTGGACAAACTACAAAAAGAATTCTCTAAAGAACTGACGACCTTAAGAGGCCGAGTCGATGCCCTCGAAGGCCGCACTGCTCGACTAGAAATGTTTCAGTTCTCCACCACGACAAGGCTATCAGGACAAGCAATTTTTGCCGTCAACGCAGGTCTGCAAAACCGCAACGGTGACGACCCCAACGCCATTTTTATTAGTCGTGTGCGCTTGACGTTGGATACCAGTTTTACGGGACGCGATCGACTCCAGACCCAGCTACAAGTCTCGACCGGAACGCCCGTTTTGCGATCGAGCCAGTCTCCCGGTGTTGCCTTTGATGCGGCGGACTATTTAGCGGATGCTTCTAGCGGATTGTTCTATTCGCCGACAACAGGCAATGGCTTTCAACTCAATCGATTGAGCTATACCTTTCCGGTTGGTAACGACTTGTCGATCGTGCTGTTTCCTCGCGGCTTTGCCTCCGACTATGTAGACTTCAACACCTACTCCAACAAGCAGTTTGACAACGCCAACAACTTCTCGACTACCGTTCTGACGAGCAACATTTTGCTATTTGGTCGTGACTTTACGGCCTCTGGTGCCGCCGCGATTTGGCGACCCAAACAAGGAGCCTTTACCTTTAGAGCCGTCTACGCTGCCCAGGATGCGACCGTCACCAATCCAACAGGTTTGACCACTTTACCAACGGGGTTGGGATCAATTACCGATGCTTATGGCAACCCTCGCAACAACCGACGCGGCGGACTATTTGGCGATCCCTACGTGGGTATTGTCGAAGCGGAATATTCACCTTCTAAGCGGTTTGCGGTGCGGTTTCAATACGCGAATGGTGAAGTGGGCGGCAGAAAATATACAGCGTTTGGGGCCAATGCTGAGTACGCTTTTTCGGAGAATTTCGCGATCTTTGGTCGTGTAGGATATTCGCCTAACTTCTTCCCCAATGCCTTTTTTGGCGGTGCAAAACCGAGCTATTGGCAGGCAGGCGTGGCCCTTCCTAATTTGTTTGTGAAAGATGCGCTGGCGGGTTTATCGGTTGCCCAACCGTTAATCTTTCAGGAAAACGAAGTTCAGACGAGCGTCACGGGAACGCAAACTAACTACGAACTATTTTACAACTACCCGGTCAGTGCTGCAATTCGGATCACGCCCCTGATTCAAATCATCACCGACCCCCTCAACAACCGAGAACGAGGAGCCATCTTCACCGGAACCCTGCGGACGGTTTTCTCCTTCTAGCTGCCTCGGAGCAAGGTTTACAACGTTCAAGAAATTCAGTTGAGAAAAGCCAATGGGTATCGGGATGAAGTCGCCAAAAGATTGGCGCAGATCATTACTTTTACACGCCACGTTATTGAATCCGATCGCGCTAACTGCCATTCTGTTGATTGCTAAAGTTGCCAGCGCAGAATCATTGCCTCCAAGAAGTTCAAGTGCTACTGCTACAGCGTCATTACAGACTGTTGAAGACTACGCGAAAGGGAACGTTCAAGGTGAAAACGCTGCCTTAAATCAGGTTGATCAGTATGTGAACGAAAGCAGCAAAGATGCCGCGATCGCTAGTCAAAATCGTCAAACCCAAAATCCACTTCTCAACCAACTTGATCAATACGCCTACGAAGGCAGCGAAGATCAGTCCTTAGACATTCCCATCAATCGTAAAGTGGGACTGACGGAACTCGAAAAAGCAAGCACTTTAGACTGGACATTTGACACCAGCGACCCCGAAGAAGATTTGGCAACTACGCCGATCGCTCAAGTCACGTCTGTCGCTCAAATCATCGATGTCAAACCAACTGACTGGGCGTTTACAGCACTGCAATCTCTAGTGGAACGATATGGCTGTATTGCGGGCTATCCTGACAAAACCTTTCGCGGCGTTTACCCCAGAGGGGGAACTGCTTCGCAACGTGCCCTCACCCGGTTTGAATTTGCCGCCGGACTGAATGCCTGTCTTGATCGCATTAACGAACTCGCTGTCACCGCGACGAGCAATCTTGTCGCCAAAGAGGATCTCGTCACCCTCGAAAAACTGCAAGCCGAATTTGGCACAGAAATCACGGCCCTCAAAGGACGAGTCGATCTCTTAGAAGCCAGAACTCGCAAGTTAGAGACCGATCGCTTTTCCTTCACTTCTAAGCTGTTTGGGTTAGGCTACTTCAACTATTCAGCGTTGTCGGGTGCGAATGGCTTGGTGCGAGAAGTTGGATTTCGCAGTGTACCGTCTGGAGCGAATGTGCGATCGGCTCCACTCACTCAGCGCGTCAAAAACCCCAACGCCACCTCTAGCGGATTGGTTTGGCTCAACCTGGGATCTTCTTTCACCGGAAAGGACTTGCTGATTACTCAATTGGCAATGGGACAGGGCATTTCACCCGCCAACTTTGTTACCTCTGCGACCTCTACGATCAACAGTACGGGGATTCCGTTTACCGATGCAGGCGCGTATCTCGGCCCTGGTGCCCCCGTTGTTTTGCGAGAACTCGCCTATGAATTTCCGGTGTTAGGCAATGGTCGTCTAGTCGTTGGGCCGAGAATCAATTGGTTCCGCTTTTTTGATGCCAACCCCTTTACCTTTTTTGCAACAGGAACGACCTCACTGAACTCGATCGCAGGCACCCTGACCAATGATGTAAGGCGCGGTGCTGGAGCGATTTTGATTTCCCCTTTAAGTCCTAAACTCGACTTGCGCCTGGGCTATCTTGCAGAAGGCAATGAATATGGCAGCCAAAATCTTTTGCCCTTTAACTCAGCTTCTAGCCCCGCAGAAGGACTGTTTGGCGGCACGAATAGTCTAACGGTAGAACTCACCTACAAGCCTGATCCAGCCTTCAATTTTAGGGTGATGTACAGTCGGGCTAACAGTCAGGCCAGAACTCAATTTTTGGACAATCAAGTTCCGGTGACGAGTCCTGTCAAACTGGTAAGTGGGGCACCGATCAATGGATTGGCGGATGATGGATTTGGCGGCGGATTAAACAATGCTCAGTCCAACATTTTTCAGGTCAATTTTGATTGGCTGCTCAATCGGCGAGTCGGAATTTTTGGGCGGTATGGATTTGCAGATACGCGGCTGAATGCTCAGATCAAGTCGCGCAGTGGCAATATCAATACACAGTCTTTTCAGTTTGGTTTCACAGTTCTAGACTTGTTTAAACGAGGCGCACAGGGAACCGTTTCTTTTGTGATGCCGTTCAATTACACTAAGGGGCGCGACTATCTAGTTTCGGGAGCAGGCGACGGCGGAATTCAATATGAACTAGAAGGCGTTTACTTTTACCCAGTGACGAATAACATTGCGATCGTTCCCAACGTGCAGTTTATCTTCAACGCCAACAACTTCAGCAGCAATCCAACGATCGCTATCTTCAACATTCGCACTCAGTTTAGTTTCTAACGGTAGAGCGAATTCAATATCAGGCAGGTGAGAGAAGCTGTAGCTGCTTTTCCGCCTGCTTTTTGCAATCAAGAACTTTGAACTTATTTAACTTGCCTACTTCAACAAACCTGTCAGTATTATTGCGATCGATGATAACAATAAAGTAAATTTTCTCTGTAGACCTACTTAAAACTACGGATGTAGCTTCGGTATATAACAAGGATGCTAGTTGCGTAGAATTCAGGATCTAAATAAGCTTGTGAGCGACGATCGCTGACCTTCTCAATCAGTAGAAAGTTTTGAACAGCAATACTTTTAGACTTTATTCAGCAGCTACTATCCACCTATTCGCAGGAAACTTATGAGTAATTCGGCTGCACTGACTCAAACCGAACTTCAAGAATTTGCTGAAGCCTGGTATCAAAAGCTTGATGTGCATGAACCCTTGGAAAACTACTTACCTCTGTTGGCAGAGGATGTCGAAATGGTTTTTCCAGAGGCAACGGTTCGTGGATTTGCAGGGTTTACAGGCTGGTATGAGCGCGTGGTTAGCATCTTCTTTGATGAAGTTCATACCGTCAAAGATGTCAAAACCATTTCCACTTCTGAAGATGCAACCGATGTCAAAGTGGTCGTCAAATGGGAAGCCAGCGTGTGGAATGCTCCCGAACCCTACAGCAAACGTATTGTTCTTGATGCTTACCAAACCTGGACAGTCAAGCGATCGACGCTAGGCACTCCTGTTGTCGCCACTTACATTGTTGATGAATTGAAGTACTACGAAGGATCAGCCACGTTGTAGAGATATTAAACATTAGACTCGAAACCTGTCTTGTCTTGAGTCCAAAGTTTTTCCCCAGTTGTAAACTTCTGTGAATCCTTTCCCATCTTGTTGCACTGCTGCCTTAAGTGGGAACACTCAAACAAGATTCAGATTTCGTAAAGCTTTTCCATAAGTGGGTGTTGGGCGAATACCCTCAGTGGGAATACAGAGTTCGTCAATCGAGTTCTTGAGGCGGCGTAAAGGGACAACTTTTTGTCTGCGATCGTCTCACTCGATCTTCTATTTTTCAATCAATTCCTATTTCTCAGCAGCATCAGGAGCGGCTATGTCTTCGAGTGTCGAAGTTGTTGAAAAGATGTATCACTGCTTTAAGTCAGGCGATATGACTACCCTCAAAGCAGAGGTCTTTGCAGAAGATTTGAAGTGGCACCTACCCGGACACCACCCCCTCGCGGGAACCAAACACGGCGTTGATGAGGTTCTCGCTTTTTTTGGGCGTTTGCGAGGTTTAGGGCTGCAAGTAACGCCGATCGGCATGGGTGAATTGAACTCTGGCACGGTCGTTGAAATGTATCGGGCAACAGGTGATGTGAATGGCACAAAACTACAAGCGTTGAACTGCAATCACTACACCGTCGAGAACGGCAAAATCACCGAAGTACAAGTGTTAATGGCTAACCAGCACGGCTACGACGCTTTCTTTTGGGAAGCTTACCATTTGAAACCGATTCCCGATCGTTTGGTCTAAAGAGACTGAAGACTAAAGACTTTGGACAAGAGACTAGATTCTTGAATGTTCCAAGTAGTTCAAAGTCCAATGTCCAACATTCCATGTCCAACATTCCATTATGCAACTAAGGAACAAAACAATGACTCCAACTGAAGAGCGAAATATTGCTTGCTTTACTCGATTTATTGAAGAAGGCCTGAACCGGAAAAAGATTAGCGATATTGCTGACGAATTTATCAACGGCAACATTGTTATGGAAGCGCCCGGTGTACCTACCGCAGACGGCAGACTCAAGGGTAACGACATTTTCAAATTCTTCACCAGCACATTCGTCGATTCATTCCCTGATGTGAAATGCTCAATGGCGTACTGCATTGCGGAAGGTGATGCACTTGCGGTCGATGTTTTGTATGAAGGGACTCACGCAAAAGACTTCGCTGGCGTTCCGGCAACCAATAAATATATTAAAGGTGGCGAACTCTGGTATATGCAGTTTGCCAATGGCAAAATTCGTCACCTGAGAATCTGTGAATATGGCACCCCGCTTCGCGCCATGTTGCTCGGTGAATAGTCAGCTAACTCAAACTTCTTAACCTCTACCTGCAAACCTTTTTGGAGAAACATTCATGAACCCCGAAGATTCTAAATCTACACTCGCAACGCTATTTGACGAAGTGTTGACCCAAGATCGTCAAGAACTCATTGATGAGCTATACGACGAAAGCTATGAATTTATCGTCCCCAAGCTGGCAGGCATGACCAGCAACGTTGTCCAGGGGCGTGAGAATTTCAAAAAGCGAGTGACAGCGTTCCGCAATTCTTTTCCTGATGTGGTTTACTCCATTGATAGTTTTGTTTCCAGTGGTGAGATTGTAGCGACAAGCTTCACGTTCAGCGGAACGCATACAAATGAGTTTGCAGGATTTCCTGCTACTAATCGTCGCGTTAATGTCACTGGCATTCACTTTGCTCAACTCAGAGACGGCAAAATTATCAAAACCTGGGCTGGCTTCACCAACATCGCAGAAGTATTGGCATCATAGTTTTTTGGGGGTCGTTCTCTGTACTAGTTGCATGATAAGTGACCCATAATTTCAATGACGATGAGCAAGGAGCTACCCCAATGTCTATTGAAGAAAATAAGGTGCTAGTCAATCGTTACTACACCGAGCTAATGAGTACGGGTGATTTGAGCTTTGTCGATCGCTACTTTGCCCCCCAATTTGAGTTCACAAATCCCACCCACACCGAGCCGTATCGCGGACAGGAATTCAAAGATCTTGTAACGATGTTGCGTGGTGCCTTTCCCGATCTGAAGTTCACGGTTGAACACATGCTTGCTCAGGGCGATACCGTAGTCGGCCACTGGACGGCACGCGGCACCCACAAAGGAACCCCGCTCAAAACCCTGAAGGGCGACATTCCCGCCAAAGGCAACCCGTTTGCAATTGACGGCATCTCCTGGATTCGGATTGAGAACGGCAAGTTTGTCGAAGCTCGAATCAATGAAGATACCCTCGGACTATTGCAGCAAATCGGTGCCCTGCCTGCGCCTCCCAAGCCTCCAGAGTTACCGATCGACTTAAATGAAGCAGTTGTCGATCGCTACTTCAACGAGTTGATGAATCAGGGCAAATTGGAAATTATTTCCGAAATCATGACCGAAGGTGTTACCTTTCGCATTCCCACCTTACCTGAACCGATTCGCGGTCACGATGGTCTAAAAGCATTCGTTACTGGGTTACGAACTGGTTTCCCTGATATTCAATTTAGTGTTGAGCGGCAGATTGCTGAAGCTAACAAAGTAGCCTCTCGCTGGTATATCACTGGAACTCACAAAGGTATATTCCTAGGTATGCCTGCTACGGGTAATGCCATCAAAGATCAAGGTGTTGACATTTTCATTCTCGAAGGCGGCAAAATTGCAGAAATTTGGGTTAACGAAAATGATCTCGGCTTGATGAAACAAATCGGTGCATTCGGCTAAAAAAGCCTTGCGCTTTACATTGGAGATTCTATTCTCAAAGCCCTGCATCCCCTTCACCTCAACACCTCTCAAGCTCATTCCTCATCCCTCATCCCCCTGGCAACTTGCCCATGAAATCTTACGACGCGATTATTGTTGGAAGTGGCCCCAACGCGCTCGTCAATGCAGCTTACCTAACTAAAGCTGGCTGGAGCGTTTTGATTTTAGAGAAAAAAGACCGCCCCGGTGGCGGTTTACGAACGGAAGCCCTGACGCTACCTGGATTCACTCACGATATCTATGCGGGCTATCTAATCCTATTTGCGCTGTCACAGGCGAATGTTGATTTTGGTGCAGATCTACAAGCTCGTGGACTGCAAATGATCGGTACTCAGCGTCCGGCTGGTGTGTCGATGCCCGGAGGCAAAGCGGCGGTGATTGCAACCGACATGGAAGCAAACATTGCAGAAGCAGAACGGCTGTCTCCTGGCGATGGGGCTGGCTGGATGCAAATGATTCAAACGATCGGGCAATATGCCCCCCAAGTCTTCAGTTTGTTGAAGATGAATCTGACCAGTCCCGAATCGGCGAATTTGATCGAGCAGTTGATGACGATCGGCGGCAAATATCCCGCCGCCTTCACTAGTGATTTTCTCGTTTCTGCTAGAGACGTTTTGACCTCGCTGTACAAATCTGAGACGTGGCAAGGCATTCTCGCGCCCTGGGTGTTACACAGTGGTCACGGGCCCGAAGATGCCAACAGTGGTTTTTGGACACATATCTTTGCTTTGGGTCTTCAGTCGGCTGGACAATTTGTGGCAGTGGGCGGGACAGAAATGTTAGCGAAATCGCTGGTAAAACTGATTGAAGATCAAGGTGGAGAACTTCAGTGTGATACGACCGTTAGTAAAGTTATTGTCGAAAACGGTAAAGCGGTTGGAGTCAGAACGGAATCAGGAGAAGAATACCGCGCAAGTCGGGCAGTTATTGCTACAGCGAATCCTGATCAACTGTATTTAAAACTGCTGGCGGATGAAGAAACTGTTCCTGCGATCGTCAAACAACAAGCAAGTAAATTTCGGTACGGTCACAGTGTGTTTCACATCCACTTAGCGTTAAACGAATCGCTTCGGTGGCATGACGATCGCCTTAACGATGTAATTTACACTCACATTACCGATGGCATTGACGGCGTTTCTAAAAACTATAACGAAACCACTTGTCATCTGTTGCCTTCTGAACCTGTGATCGGCGTGGGAAGTCCGACAATTCTCGATCCCTCGCGTGCGCCAGAAGGTAAAGCCGTCGCAGTTTTGCAGGTGTTGGATGTTCCCTACCAATTCAAAGGAGATGCGGCGGGAAAGATCAAAAAGATTGGCGATGGAACCTGGACAGAGGACATGAAAAAGCGGTACGCCGATCGCGTAATTGACCTCGCCAGCAAACACATTCCTAATCTGAAGGATGCCATTTTAGCGCAATCAATTCTCAGTCCGCTCGATGTCGAAAAAGGCAACGTCAACTGGAAATATGGTGACCCTTATAGTGGCGCTCATGACATTGCCCAGAGCTATCTGCTGCGCCCGATTTCTAGCCAGCCGAGTTATCAAACTGGAGTGCCAAATCTCTACATGATCGGAGCGGCAACTCATCCGGGATTAGGCATTGGCGGAGCGTCTGGCTACATCGTGGCTCAAGACTTGCTACACGAGACGAAAAGTTCTACAAAAGGACAAAAATAATGGCACAGGCAACAGCCGCCGGAAATGTGCGGATTGACTACGACGATTTGGGGCAAGGTGACTCAACTATCTTGTTGATGACCGCCTGGTGTATGAGTCGATCGGGCTATGGTCAACTTGCTCAAAAGCTGGCAAAAAACAATCGCGTTCTCACGTTTGACTGGCGCGGACATGGCAAATCTGAAACACCTACAGGTGATTTTGGAGCGAATGAGTTAGTCGAAGATGCGATCGCGGTCATTCAAGCCAGTGGTGCCCAAGAAATCACGCTCGTTTCGATGCATCATGCGGGATGGGTCGCGATCGATCTGCGTCGTCGATTAGGTTCCAAAATTGCGCGGATTGTTCACCTCGATTGGGTTGTGTTTCCGCCGCCTGACCCTTATATGAATCTAGTTCGAGGACTGGCTTCGCCTGATGGCTGGCAACAGGCGCGAGACACGCTGTTCACGATCTGGACAAATGGCATTCCCAATCCGCCTGAGTTGGTGAGCTTTATCAAAGAAGAAATGGGATCTTATCGCGGTGAAATGTGGATGCGATCGGGTCGTGAAATTGCCGCAGGATTTGATCAGTTTGGTTCTCCGCTTCAAGCGCTGTCCCAACTCAATCCACCCGTTCCGACACTACATCTTTACGGACAGCCCAAAGATCCCGGTTACCTGGTCGCACAGCAGAATTTTGCGTTTAAGAATTCCTGGTTTAGCGTTCATCAACTTAATGCAGAATCATTCTTTGCTCAATTCGATGCTGATGATGAAATTGTCACCGCCGTGGAAGAATTTCTTGCAAAACCCATTCTCTCTGCGGAGGCCGTATGAGTGAATTTGATTACAGATCTTTTGATTACATTGTAATTGGCAGTGGTGCAAGTGGCAGCGTGATCGCTAATCGGTTAAGTGCAAATCCTGACTGTCAAGTTCTGGTACTCGAAGCAGGCGATGCAGACAAAGACCCCAACATTCAAAAAATGGGCAGCTTTGTCAAACTGTGGGGATCAGAAGTTGACTGGAAGTTAATCACCGAGAGCCAACCTGGACTGGGCGATCGCTCCATTGTGATTGATCAAGGCAAGGTATTAGGCGGCAGCACTTCGATCAATGCGTTGATGTATGTGCGCGGCAACCGTCGTAACTTTGATGCCTGGGCTGCTGGTGGCGCAACGGGTTGGGGCTATGACGACGTTCTCCCCTACTTCAAACAATTAGAAGATTACGAAGGTGGCGCGTCTGACTATCATGGCGCTGGTGGCCCGCTAAAAATTCGAGATTGTCCAGAAGCGATCATGCGATCGGACGAATTCATGAATGCTGCGGCTCAAATCGGATATGACGCGCACTGGGATTACAACGGCGATCGTCAAGAAAATGGGGCAGGTCTGCTGCAATTTCACGTTGATGAGAATGGCGATCGAGTCAGTGGTGCGACCGCTTTTCTAAAACCTGTATTGAATTGTCCTAATTTGACGCTAGAACTGTGTGCAGAAGTGACTCGGATTCTCACAGAAGGCACTCGCGTTGTCGGCGTGGAATATGTGCAAAATGGTGAATTAAAGCAGGCGCGATCGACTCAAGAAGTCATCCTCAGTGCAGGCGCATTGCACTCTCCCAAAATTCTCATGCTGTCTGGAATCGGCGATGCAAAACAGTTAGCGTCACTCAACATTCCCGTCGTCGCTGACCTGCCAGGAGTCGGACAAAATCTGCAAGATCACATGCAGTTACCGATCGTCTTTCGCACGAAGGATGATCGACCCAAGCCTGATCTGCTCACTGGGAACACGCTGTTTGTCAATACTCGCAAGGATCAGCCCGATCAAGCACCGGATTTGCAGCTTAATTTTACGCCTGCGGTTCCCGTTCAGCTTCCGATTGACTTTGGTGTTCCGGCTTGTATCTTTCTAGCAATTTTAGTGCAGCCAGAAAGCATTGGAGACGTGAAGTTACGATCGAGCAATTACCAAGATCAACTCATCATCAATCCCAATTACTTACAGTCTAATGCGGATGTACAAACCTTTGTCTCTGCCATTCACTTAGCCAGAAAAATTGCAAACACTCCAGCATTCTCAGCGTTGAATATTGGCGAGCTTGTTCCGGGTGAGTTGAATGATGAAGCGATGGAAGGATTTATTCGATCGCAAGCCTCCACAATCTGGCACCCGGTCGGAACTTGCAAGATGGGAACCGACGATCGCGCCGTGGTTGATCCCCAGTTACGAGTGCGAGGTGTCAAGGGGTTGCGGGTTGCAGATGCTTCAGTAATGCCGATCGTGCCTAGTGGCAATACAGTCGCAGCCTGTTTCATGATTGGCGCAAAAGCAGCCGATTTGATTCTGTCTAAATAACGAATACAAGGAGAAAACACAGTGGAAAACGTACCCAATACTCGCTTAGGCAAACTCTATCGAGAACACATCGAACTCATTCTCAAAAAAGATATTGAAGCGCTTCTCAATCAGTATACAGAGGATGCTCTATTAATCAGCAGCTTCATGAAAGAGCCAAAATATTACCAGGGTCGTGATCAGTTGCGCGAACACATGCAGGGCATCTTGGGAATCGAAGGCTTAGAAACTGATATCGCATTCTGGGCAGAAACTGAGAATCCTGAAACGCTGATGATTGTTGAAGCCATCACCATGACGGCAGGCGGACAGGAAGCCAAAATGCGCTTTGCTGATAGCTGGGTGTTGCGCGACGGTAAGATTGCCATTCACTTTGCAGGCATGACCCAATATCCCGACGGTTCGGTAGCGTAAAACGCCTGAATGTTAAACCGTGACTAGATCCCCATCTACAGGCTTCAACGATTACTAACGGTAACAATTCCAAACTCATTATTTCAGAGGTTTATCATGTCTACAGCAACACAATCCGTCGCCCAAAGTTTCTACACCGTCTACAACGAAAACAAGCCCGATTTGTTGGACGAAATTCTCGCGGATACCTACGTTGGTCATGTAAACGGTCACGATATTGTTGGCGCAACTTCCGCAAAAGGATTCATCATCGGATTTTTGAGCGCTTTTCCTGACGCACATTACACCGTCGAAGACACGATCGAGAGCGGCGATCGCATTGTCACTCGCTGGGGTTGCACAGGCACCCACAAAGGCGCATTCTTTGGCGTGGAGCCAACTAACAAAGAAGTCACGATGATCGGCATCACGATTTTTCAAGTAGCTGACGGCAAAATTGCCCAACTCTGGAACAACTGGGATGTCTTTGGCTTGATGAATCAACTCAAGGGCTAATTGAGTTTTGAGTTTCAGGTTTTGGGTTGATGAATGCTGTGCGAACAGTTTAATGATAAAAGCTAAAACGCTAAACTTGCACAGTCAACACAAAATCTGAAATTCAAGATATATCACTCAGAACTCAATCCTTAAAATTATTGATCATGAAAGCACTCATTCTCGATAAACCTGGATCACCAGACACCTTCTACGTGTCAGAGATGCCCAAACCGCAACCGGGGGAAGGAGAAGTGCGGATCAAAGTCCACGCTGTTGGACTCAACCCAGCCGACTATAAATTTGCGCGTAGAGGCATGAAAGCCTGGACATATCCGTGGATTTCAGGGTTAGATGTCGCAGGTGTTGTCGAGGCGATCGGGCCCAACGTCACAAACTGGAAGATTGGAGATGCCGTCTACTATCACGGTAACTTAGCGAAACCAGGTGGCTTTGCCGAATATACGATCGCCAGTTCTCACGCAGTTGCGCCCCTTCCCCAAGGGCTGTCGTTTACAGAAGCGGCCGCGTTGCCTTGCTCAGGATTTACAGCGTATCAGGTGTTGCATCGTAAGCTGCATTTGCAAGCCAGACAAACGATTTTGATTCATGGCGGCGCGGGTGGTGTAGGCGGATTTGCAATTCAATTAGCGGCGATCGCTGGTCTCAACATCATCACGACTTGTTCTCCCAAAAACGCCGACTGGGTGCGTAAATTGGGCGCAACTGAAATCATTGATTACACCTCGGAAGATGTGCCAGCCGCGATCGCTAAAATCACCAATAGTAGAGGCGTTGACGGCATTATCGATACGGTGGGATCTGATAGCGCCACAACGGGATTGGGAATGCTGGCGTTTGGTGGCGGGATTGCTTGTGTGAATGGGTTGCCCGACTTTAGTCAGATGCGATCGTTTGGCAAAGCGTTATCTGTTCACGATGTGGCGCTCGGTGGTGCCTATTTGGAGAAAGATGTTCAAGCACAGAAAGATTTGGCGCGGATTGGACAAGAATTTGGCGAGCTTGTCACTCGCTATCAGATCAATTCTATGTTAGACGAAGTGATTCATTTAGAAGACATTCCCCATGCGTTAATGCGGCTGTCTCAGCGTCACGTTCGAGGCAAGATCGTCGCCCAAATTCAGCAGTAGCAAAGAGGTGATAGCCATGAAGCTGAAAGGCAAAAAGATTGGCATTTTAATGGAAAGTGATTTCTTTGAACATGAGATCTGGTACTACAATTTTCGGTTCAAAGAAGAAGGCGCAGATGTACATTTTCTAACGCGCTTGTGGGGTCAACCTTCTCTAACATTCAAAGGTCATGAATATCATGCGCCATTTGAGTGTCACGAAAGTTTTGAGAACATGAGTGTGCAAGAACTTCGCAGTTACTCAGCGATTATTGTGCCAGCGGGAATGGTGTCCGATCGCTTGCGCTGGACAGATGATCTCAGCCAGGAACCGCCCGCTTTAAAGTTTATGCGTCGCGTTTTTGCCGAAAAAACCATTATTAAAGGGATTATTTGTCATGGCATGTGGCTGTTGTCTCGCGCTCCCGAATTAGTCAAAGGTCGGCGGGTAACCTGTCACAACAATCTCTATGGAGATGTTACAAACATGGGCGCAATTTACACCGATCAAGATGTGATTGTTGACTTTGCAAACTGGCCCGAACCTGCTGATTTAGTCACGGCTCGAAGTGGTGGACACTGCCATTTATTTGCCAAACAAATCATCAAGATGCTGTCAGAACATCGATAGAAAATCCTAAGTTTTGAGTTGATTATTTCTTCTCACTCTCACCCCTCACTCCTCACTTTTTCACCTTCAAGAGAACCAACCATGCAGATTTTTTCTCAGTTAGCAATTACGTGCAAAGATGCGATCGCCACCGAACAGTTTTATACAAAATACTTCGGCTTCAAGCGGGCACGAGTTGCAAAACTCCCGGATGGCAATCAAATTGTGTTCATCAAAATGGCGGATAGTGCGTTCTATCTAGAAATCTTTCAAGCTAGCGAAGAGTCACCGCTGCCGCCTGCGATTAATGACGGCTATTCGTTCCCTTCAGTGCGTCACCTCGCCTTCAAGGTCAGCAGCGTTGACGAGAAACTAGCTGAAATTGGCGATGCCGCCCAGATCACACTCGGCCCATTGAATTTTGACGACTACATTCCGGGTTGGCGGACGGTGTGGCTGGCTGACCCCGACGGCAGAATTATCGAACTGAGTCAGGGCTTTGTCGATGAAGAAAATCCTCCTGCATTAGTCGATGAAAAAGTCGCCGTCAGCGCTTAATCAAAAGGAACGATCGACATGTCTGACAGCAGCGAGTTTGAAAGTCTGGCTCCCAAACCCAGAGCGCCTCACAGTAATGAACGATTGATGTTCTTTAGTGATGGTATTTTTGCAATCACGATTACCTTATTGGTGATCGAAATTAAAGTTCCCGAACTTCACGATGTCCCTGTAAATGAAATCGCTCCAGCATTGTTCAAAGAACTGGCTCATCTGATGCCTAGCATTTGGGGCTGTATTATCAGCTTTATGATTTTGGGCTTGTACTGGATTGCTCATCACAACATGTTTATGTCCATTAAGCATCACAATCATACGTTGCTGTGGCTAAACACGTTTTTCTTAATGTGCATTGCGTCTGTCCCGTTCACAACAGCGTTGATTAGTCATTATCCCGATCAACAAATTGCCGTAGTTTCCTATGCTGCGGTTTTGACGCTAACAGGGATTGTTCTCAATCTTATTTGGTGGTATTCCAGCACTCATCATTTGCTCGAAGAAGGCATTGAGCCAGAGTTTATAACCTTTGTGCATCGCTATATTCGGATTGCTCCGATCGTATACGCGCTCTCAATCCTGGCTTCATTTATCAGCGTTAATCTAGCTGAGTTTATGCTGATTGCTGTTTCGATCTACTACATCATTCCAAAGCGCTATCACCGCAAGCACTACAGACAGCTAGAGCGTCGTTTCAATCAGTAATTACTTTCTCGGAGAATGTTCTTATGGAACGCATGAATTTTACGTTTTCAGATCTGGTGACGGGGTATGTCACCTACTTCGATCGCACCGCCAAAAGCTTTGGTATCAAGACTTCTGACGGTCGCATCTACGACGCGCATCTCACGCCAGCCGCTTACGGACGAATCGCCCAAAACCTCGAAGAACCTTACAACGACTGCACCGGACGCTTCGCCGAATTGCTGTCTCCCGGTCAACACGTTTTTGCGTATGGCGTGTTTTATCCCCAGGGTGACGGGCACCGTTTTGACGTGAAATCTCTCGTCTTTCCGGGCGAAGCAGCAGATGATTATCGGCATGAAGAAGCGGATTGGTGGGTCAAGCAAGTACGGTCGATCGCAGACAGCTATCTCAAGTGGCAGTTCAACTATCCCACTAACGAAGTTGACTATCACGAATACCGCACTTATTTGCATCTCGCAGGTGCCAAAAAAGAAGACGATTTTCTGCAAGAAACGGACACCATTTCTCGGCTGGTTTACGGGTTTGCCTCTGCCTTCTTGATGACAGGCGAAGATCGATTTTTAGAAGCTGCCGAAAAAGGCACCGAATACCTGCGTGATCACATGCGCTTTTATGATCCCGATGAGGATTTGATCTATTGGTATCACGGCGTTCAAGTCACCGGAAATCGTGAACAAAAACTGCTAACTTCAGAGTTTGGCGACGACTTTGACGCAATCCCTGCTTATGAGCAAATTTATGCGCTGGCTGGCCCAATTCAGACCTACCGCATCACAGGCGATCCACGCATTCTCAAAGATGCCGAAATGACTGTCGATTTGTTTGATAAGTTCTTTATCGATCGTGAAGGCGGCGGCTATTTCTCACACATCGATCCGATCACCCTTGATCCGAGAGCCGAATCTTTGGGACACAATCGTGCCCGCAAAAACTGGAATTCCGTCGGCGATCATGCGCCCGCTTACTTGATCAACCTCTATCTGGCAACGGGTGAGCAGAAGTATGCAGATTTTCTGGAGTACACGTTTGATACGATCGCCAAGTACTTCCCCGATTACGACAATAGCCCGTTTGTTCAAGAAAAGTTTTTTGAGAACTGGAGCAAAGATCAGGAATGGGGCTGGCAACAAAATCGCGCCGTAGTCGGACATAACTTAAAAATTGCCTGGAACTTGATGCGAATGCAGTCTTTGAAATCCAAAGAAGATTACCAACAACTCGCAGAAAAGATTGCAACGCTAATGCCCAGAGTCGGCAGTGACCAACAGCGCGGCGGCTGGTATGACGTAGTAGAAAGAGAACTTGAGCCAGGAGACGAACATCATCGGTTTGTGTGGCACGATCGCAAAGCTTGGTGGCAACAAGAACAAGCCATTCTCGCCTACATGATTCTAAATGGCATCACCAAAAAAGAAGAGTATCTGCGCCATGCGCGTGAAGCGGCAGCCTTCTACAATGCATTCTTCCTCGACCATGATGACGGTGGTGTGTACTTCAACGTGTTGGCAAATGGATTGCCTTTCTTGATGGGCAACGAACGCTTTAAAGGCTCTCACTCAATGAGCGGCTACCACTCCACAGAATTGTGCTATCTGAGCGCCGTTTATACCAATCTGCTAATCACCAAACAGCCGATGGATTTCTACTTCAAGCCAATGCCTGGAGCCTTCAAAGACAACGTTTTGCGTGTCTCACCCGACCTTTTGCCTCCCGGTAGCATTCGGATTGGTCAATGCTGGATCGACGATCAGCCCTACACCGACTTCGACGCAAACGCCCTGACAGTCAAGCTTCCCGACACCACAGAGCGCGTCAAAATCAAAGTTCAGATTGTCCCCAACTAACCCAAATTAAGTCAGTTCGACGAGAGGGACTCGCTTCGTTTGCATCGGCTTCAGCCCCCTAAATCCCCCAAAATTGGGGACTTTGACCCAGAAAAAGTTTCAGAGTTCAAAGAAATTATGCTGATTCAAAGTCCCCCAGAATGGGGGATTTAGGGGGCGAATCCCTCAATAACGAAGTGAAGAAACTCGATCGAATTCACGTTAAATTCGTCAGATTGTTCGCTTCAATTGCAACGCCCAACATCCCCAAAAATTGAGAGATTTTGAACAAGATCTTAGTCCCCAAAAACTGGGGGGCACAAGCCGTAAATAACGAAGCGAAAAAGCTCGATCGAGCCATCTAACGAACTATCCCTAACTAGTCCTTCACTCATTGAGTTTGCATTCATGGAGATCACGATCAAACAATTGCCAGTCACACTGCTGGATGGAACCGATGAAGTCATGGCGATCGTCAAGTTAGTCGGCGACATCAATGGCAGCACTGCCTCCAAAGTTCAATCTGAAGTGTTGCCCGTGGCAGAGTCCAACAGTCGGCTGATTTTGGACATGACTCAAGTTCCGTATATGTCTAGTGCGGGTTTGCGAATGTTGCTTTCTGTTTACCGTCAGGTATTGGCTAAAGAGGGCAAAGTCATTCTCGTGGGACTTGCCGAAGACCTGCAAGATACCATGTCCGTCACCGGATTTCTCGATTTTTTCACCACCTGCAACACGATCGACGAAGGCTATGAAGCCCTCAACGTCAAGGTTCAAGTCCTTAGTTAATTGATCATTAATCATTGGTCATGAGTCGTTAGTTTCTAGTCTTCTACAGATGACCAAGAACCAATGATGCGTGACCAATAATTTTATTGGAACTATCACAATGGAACGCATCGACATTCATCCGACTCATACTTACGGCGAGTTTAAGCTGCGTCGCGGGAAGCCTTTTCCGTTTGGCGCAACGATCGTGCCTGGCGGCGTTAATTTCTCGATTTTCTCCAGTCACGCGACATCTTGTGCGCTGGTGTTGTTCAAAAAAGGAATGCCGGAACCAATGGGGGAGATTCCCTTTCCTGATGAGTTTCGCATTGGCAACGTGTTTAGTATGACGGTGTTTGATCTCGATTACGAAAACATTGAGTACGGCTATCGGATGGATGGCCCTTTTGACCCCACGGCGGGACACTGGTTTGATTCGCGCAAAATTCTCATGGATCCTTACGCCAAAGTGATTGGTGGACGGGATGTGTGGGGAGTCACGCCCGATTGGAGCGATGTTTATCACCATCGATCGCGCATTGCCCTGGATGACTTTGACTGGGAAGACGATCGTCCGCTCGAAATTCCGCCCGAAGATCTGGTTGTCTACGAAATGCACGTTCGCAGTTTCACCAAGCATTCATCTTCTGGCGTTAAGCATCCCGGCACCTTTGCAGGCATTCGCCAAAAAATTGATTACCTCAAAGAACTGGGAGTCAACTGTGTAGAACTGATGCCCGTCTATGAGTTTGACGAGTTTGAAAATTCTCGACCCAATCCCCAAACGGGCGAGTTATTGGTCAATTATTGGGGCTACAGCACGGTTGGCTTCTTTGCACCCAAAGCGGGCTATGCCGCCACAGGTAAACTGGGAATGCAGGTCGATGAATTCAAAACTCTGGTCAAAGAACTGCACAAAAATGGTATCGAAGTCATGCTCGATGTCGTCTTTAACCATACGGCAGAAGGCAACGAACAGGGGCCTTATATCTCGTTTAGAGGCATCGACAATAAGACCTACTACATGCTCACGCCAGAAGGCTATTACTACAACTTTAGTGGGTGTGGAAATACGCTGAACTGTAATAACCCGATCGTTCGTAATATCGTTCTCGATTGCTTGCGCTATTGGGCAGCCGAATATCACATCGATGGGTTTAGATTTGATCTCGCATCCATTCTCGGTCGTGATCCCTGGGGCGCTCCGCTGGCCAATCCTCCTCTCCTCGAAACGCTGGCATTTGACCCGATTCTCGCCAAGTGCAAACTGATTGCCGAAGCCTGGGATGCAGGCGGACTCTATCAAGTTGGCTCCTTTCCAGCCTTTGGGCGCTGGGCAGAATGGAACGGCAAATATCGTGATGGCATTCGCAAATTTCTCAAAGGAGAACCCGGAAGTGCAGGCGATATGGCCCAACGAATTCAAGGCTCTCCCGACTTGTATGAATGGTCAGGACGCGCCCCCGCAACCTCAATTAACTTCATCACAGCTCACGACGGATTTACACTCGCAGATCTGGTTTCATACAACGAAAAACACAACGAAGCGAACGGCGAAAACAATAACGACGGCTCCAATGACAATGATAGTTGGAACTGTGGCGCAGAAGGCTGGACAGATGACCCTGGAATCAATTCCTTACGTCAAAGACAAATGCGAAACGCAATGGCAATGTTATTCGTCAGTCAGGGCATTCCCATGATTCTCATGGGAGACGAAATGGGACGCAGCCAGAATGGAAACAACAATACCTACTGTCATGACAACGATCTGAACTGGATCAACTGGGATCTTCTCAAAACAAACGCAAGCTTATTTCGATTTGTCAAACACTGTATCCACTTTCGTCACGCGCATCCCGTCTTACGCAACCACTGGCATTACCAGAATCGTGATTACGCAGGCAGCGGCTATGCAGACATCACCTGGCATGGGACACAAGCCTGGAATGCAAACTGGTCAGCCTCTAACAACACGCTCGCCTTTATGCTCTGCGGTAAACATGCCAAAGGCGGCACGATCGCTGACAATTTCATCTATGTCGCCATGAATATGCACTGGGAAGCCAGTTGGTTTGAGCTTCCGGGGTTGCCGCCTGAGATGCAATGGCACGTCTCCGTCAACACAGGCGCACCGTCTCCCGATGACTGCTGGGAGATTGGCAACGAACCCATTCTCGACAATCAGCAGGGGATTTTGTTGGGCGATCGCTCCCTCATCATCCTCGTTGGCAAATAAGCAGTTTGAGTTTTGGATCAAATGCATCCGCTGAGATTCAAAGCTCAAGCTTGCCCAATTAACCCTTGCCACAATTAACCATAATGGCAACAAAATAGTAGGTGGCTCCGTCATTCCTGCTTGGGGTGCGGAACTCAGCGATCGTTTAGACCCGTAGCTAACCTACTGATATGATGATTTCAAGATTTGCAGCCGCTCTCCTGATCGCAGGGGGTCTTCTCTCAGTGCAGGCGTTTGCAGCTAATGCGGGACAGAGCACTCGATCGGGTTCAAATGCAGGGACGATGGTTGCTCAGAAGAAAGCGAACTTACGCTACACGCCTCCCAAGCTTCCATCACGAGGCAGACCGCGAAACACGCAGGGGGCCGCTTCTCGTGGGGGTGAAGAGGTCGCTGTGGTGCAGGTAAAACTGTTGGCACCGACAGATCACATGGGTCAAACAACTCTAGGGCATCCCAGTTTTTTCTGGTACGTTTCGGGGGCTTCTCAATTTCCGGTAGAGTTTGCCTTGTTTGAGCGGGGCGTGGCAAAACCGATGTTTGTGAAGCGGATGGCGGTCAAACAAGCTGGAATCATCAAGCTAGAAATGCCTCAAAATCTGCCTGAATTGCAGCCTGGGAAAGACTATCGCTGGTCAATCTCGATCGTGCAGTTTCCCACGATGATTTCTCTCAATCCCGTCTCTCAATCATTTGTGACGCGCGTTGAGTTAACGGCTGACCAGGCAAAAAAGTTGGCGACTATTACATCAGGTCGCGATCGGGCTTCCTTCTACGCCGATGCTGGGATCTGGTATGACGCACTGGCGGCGATCGCAACTGACTACTTAAACAAGCCAACTGACCCTAATCTTCGCGCAGATTTGGTGACTTTACTCAACCAAATTGGTTTGCCCCAAGTCTTAGAACAAAAGCTATAGTCGTCTGTCGTATTATTCCAACGGCCTTTGTAGGTTGGAAGAAATTTGATAACAGCGAAGCCATGCCCACCAAGGTCTTCCAATTTGAAACTGAAGCTTTTTTGTTTTGAGTGTGGAGCTTTGAGCAGAAGACATGGAGTGTTGAGCAAAAAGCGTGGAAGGCGGAGTAAAAACAGGAACGCACCCTACGGGAAGCGAAGCTACCGCACTTCAAATAGGAACGATCGCGTTTCTGAGAAAATCAATCCACTGCCTTGCTGAAATGCTATGGTTTTTATGCTCGACCCCTCGCGGGTAACTCAAAACGACCCCTTGCGGGTAACTCGAAGAGATCGCACCTCCCTCCTATGTCTGACACGTCTTTTTTGGCATTTCAATTTACGTCTCCGGGGCCGATCTTGTTTGAGTGGGGCCCGATCGTTCTGCGCTGGTACGGGCTGCTGATTGCGTCCGCCGTCTTGATCGGAGTCAGTCTTTCTCAAACGTTAGCTACCAAGCGGCGGGTCGATCCAGAACTGTTGAGCGATCTGGCCGTGTGGCTCGTGGTGGCAGCGATTCCCAGTGCTCGGCTGTATTATGTGCTGTTTGAATGGCAGCAATATGCCCAACATCCCGAAAAGATTGTGGCGATCTGGGAAGGGGGAATTGCCATTCATGGAGCGATTTTGGGCGGTACGATCGCCGCTCTAATTTTCTCAAAGATCAAGCGAATTTCGTTTTGGCAGTTGGCGGATCTGGTGGCTCCGTCGTTGATTTTGGGACAGGCGATCGGGCGCTGGGGCAATTTCTTTAACTCAGAAGCCTTTGGCGCTCCGACCAATCTGCCCTGGAAGCTGTTTATTCCGCCCGTGCATCGTCCCGCTGGCTTTGAGAATGTTGAATTTTATCACCCCACTTTCTTGTACGAATCGCTGTGGAATTTGGCGGTGTTTGGTCTGTTGATGACGCTATTTATTCAAGATCTGCGCGGCAAAATTCGGCTAAAAGTTGGCACGCTGTTTTTGACTTACCTGATTGCTTACAGTTTGGGTCGCGTGTGGATCGAGGGACTGAGAACCGATAGCCTGATGTTTAGTGGATTACGAACGGCGCAAATTGTGAGTCTGATTGGAATCTCGCTCGGCGCGATCGGGCTAATCTGGCTGTATGGACTGCGGCGATCGCTTCCCGATGTCGTGCCTGATCCCAACGCCAGAGATTCTGAACTCTCGCAGTAAAAAATATCTAAAAATAAAAACCTCAATTTAAAAAGAAAAAACCCCCGAAGGGTTACTCCGGGGACTAGTCAGGGTGCATCTACCAATCCCCTTTACCCAAATCGTCGGTAGATATCCGGAAAGATTCTCCACGACAAACGTTTTTTTACCTGAGTGAGGCGCTAACAAACGTGATGAATGGGACTCCTTCAGACAATTTGCCGCGTTTGGCTCCTGGTGTTTACATTGTCGGAGCCGGGACGGGCGATCCAGAATTGCTGACCGTCAAAGCTCAAAAACTGCTGTCACAGGCAGACGTGATTCTATTTGCCGACTCTCTGGTGCCCAGACAACTCCTGGAGGGCGCTCGACCTGACGCAGAAATCGTGCCGACAGCAGACAAAACGTTGGAGGAAATTTTGCCTTTGATGATTGAGAAGGTGCGATCGGGACGGTCGATCGTGCGCCTCCATTCTGGCGATCCCTGTCTCTATGGTGCAGTCCAAGAACAGATGCAGGGGTTGTTAGCGGCTAAAATTCCATTTGAGGTGGTGCCGGGGATCAGTGCTTTTCAAGCGGCGGCGGCTCGGTTGCGGGTGGAATTGACCATTCCGGGATTGGTGCAGTCGATCATTTTGACGCGAATCAGTGGTCGTACCGAAGTTCCGCAGGCTGAAGAACTCTCGACTTTGGCAGCGCATCAAGCGAGTTTGTGCCTTTATCTAAGCGCCCGTCATATCGAGAAGGCGATGTGGAAACTGATGCAGCACTATCCTGCTGATACACCCGTCGCCATTTGCTTTCGGCTGGGTTGGGACGATGAAAAAATTAGAGTAGTGGCACTGTCAGAAATGGCGATCGTCACCCTTCAAGAAAATTTAATTCGCACTACGCTGTATGTAATTAGTCCCGCTTTGACGGCGGCCACCGTTCCTACCGAATTTATTTCAGGCGATCGTCCCCTTGATTTGACGGGTGCTCGATCGCATCTCTACGACCCTGATCACGATCGCTTGTTTCGCGCCTAGAATTTTTACGGATAGAAGCTCATATTGGGTAAGCCGAGCGTTTCTTCCCAGCCCATCATCAAGTTGAGACACTGAATCGCCTGACCCGCTTGACCTTTGAGCAGATTGTCGATCGCTGACATGACAATCACCCGATTGTTACGAGGATCAACCTCGATGCCGATGTAGCAAAGATTAGTACCAGCCGCCCACTTGGTTTGAGGATAGATGCCTACGGGCAAAAGTTTGACCCAGGGTGACGATCGATAAAACGCGCTGTAGATCGTCAACAGATCTTCTCGAACTAAACCCGGATCGCGCAAAGTAGCGTAAACCGTTGCGAGAATGCCGCGCACCATCGGGATCAAATGAGGCGTAAACTGCACCAGCACTTCATGACCTGCCAAATCGCTGCAAATCTGCTCAATCTCAGGCGTATGGCGGTGTCGCGTCACACTATAAGCTGCCAGCGAGTTGTCAGCCTCAGCCAGCAATAAATTGGTTTTGGGTTGTCGTCCGCCCCCAGAAGTGCCCGATTTAGCATCCACGATCGCCGTTTCGGCCACGATTAATCCCTGCTTGAGCAACGGTGACAACGCCATCAAACTCGCCGTCGGATAGCACCCCGGACAGCCCACCAACTGAGCCTGAGCGATGCGATCGCGATACAGTTCTGGTAGCCCATACACCGCCGTTTCGGCCACCTCGTGATCGGTGCGATCGCCGCCATACCAGGTTTTGTAGACATTCAGATCCGAAAAGCGATAGTCTGCCGACAAATCCAGCACTTTACAACCTTTTGCCAATAGGGTCGGAGCCATTTTGTAGGCCAGTCCATTCGGCAGCGAGAGAAAGACAGCTTGACAGCGATCGGCAATTTTGTCGAGGTCGATCGGCTCGATCTGCTGACTGACACGATGGGCCAGATGAGGATAGAGACTCGAAAATTCTTGACCTGCGCTACTGTCGCCGCCTAGATAAACCAATTCCAGGTTTGGGTGATCCATCAGCAGGCGAACCAACTGCACCCCACCATAGCCTGATGCGCCAACCACACCCACGGGTACACGCCCTAAATCACCCATGTTTTTTGACCCTTATGACAATTGAACGGCGAAACTTCTGCTGCATTGTAATGCTGAATCGGGAGATCTTAAAGAAGATCTGGTATGCCCAAAGATATAAGACTTTAGACCGAAGAAATCGTGATTCATCTTAAAACTTAAGGTCTTTGAAGTCTAGTGTCTAAATGGCAGAGGTTTGGGTGCGATCCCTGACGAATTTCTCAAACAAGTTGTCCCCTACTCTAGCGCTAGTTCACCCTACCTTTGGCGTTGTACGATACTCAGAACAGCCCGTTTGCAGAATCGAAATGATGATTTTTACCTGGTTGGTGGTGGCTTGGCTGGGCGGAACGGCGGCAATTTTGGGCAGTTTGATGACGATCGCCACCCTGCTCCTCTGGCTCGTTCCTCAAAAGTCTCCGTCCTGGCAAAATCGTTTGAAACTTTTGGGACTGTCGCTGGGGATGGCGATCGTCGGTTTCGCGTTGCTGCTGACGGTTCCGTTTCCCACCATTAGTTCACATTGAAGTGAAATTCTCGTCTTAAAGTCCCTCAGAATTGGCAGCTTGGGGAGCAGAAGATTTGAGCAACGAAGTGCAAGAACTTGACCAAATTGACTAACGCCCAGTCCAGCGTAAAACAACGACTTCCTCGCGCAGTTGTTCTTTGGTGGCGGTTGCCAGTCGAGTCCGAAAAAGATCGATGTTGACGACCTCATAGCCGAGCGATCGAGCAATATCCGCCAGCAGTTGTCCTGTGCGAATCATGACGCGCAAATAGGAAGCCTGATCCCCCACAACGTAGGCCAGTTGGGCACCTGGACGCAAAGCATATCTAAGATCCGCCAGATGTTTTGCCATGCCGCCAAAGTAAAGTTTTGTGGCTCTAGCATAGACCCGCTCAAATCCGCTCGTCTTGCCTAATTCGATTCGTCGGGCTTCGATGTCGTGGGCGATGCGCTGAATTTCGGGATGGTGCGCTACCCATTGATCGTCGTTGTCGGCTTTATAGACGTTGCGAGAATTCGATCGCATTAAGCCTTCTTTCATCGCTCGCAGTTCTGCTTTGTCGCGAATAAAGCCTAAAATCACCGATTCTAACCGAGTCGCGCGTGTGTAGTCTTTTTCGTTGGGGTAGGGCGGCGACGTGATCACAGCATCGATCGAGTCTGGCTCTAAGACTTTGAGAATGTGACGCGAGTCAGCGTGATGAACCGTTGCGGCTGTGTCAGAAAGGGGTTGAAGGTGATGGAGATCTTGCGCGATCGCTCCCATTGCGTCGAGCCACAGTTCCACCACGGGCGCATCTTGTTTGGGCTTGCCGACACAAACTTCGGGGCTAAACTGCAAATTGCCGACCGAGTAAACTAATACTTTTGCCAACGCTAATAATTCGTGCTGACAGTAGGGCGATTTGTCTTGTTGAATCTGTTCTAGCAAGACGAGCGTTTTGTGGAGCGGAAGCGGACTAATGGAATTTTTGAGCAACAGTTTGAGGCTGTCTTCGGGGAGCGATCTCAAGGAGATATCTCCTTCAGCGTTCAACAGGTTCTGAGTTTTTTCAGCGATCTGATGGGCATGGCTCAACAGTTTGTCAGCATCGGGAGTCCAATCGACTTTTACCGTCCCGGCAAACCAGGCCATCAAATTTGCCTCAACGCCGACACTGGGAATGCCCTGTTTTTTGCATTCGACGATCGTCGTCCCGGTGCCACAAAAGGGATCGAGAACCGTTTGACCAGACTCAACCCCAAATTTCTGCAAATAATCCTGCACCAGATGCGGCGGATAGGACAGCACAAACCGATACCAATCATGAGCCTTTCGATCTTGATCACGAAGATGATTGAGGTCTGAATTGCGGTGCTCGATCTTGAGATTGGGAATGAGAGGCTGTAGGTATTGCAACGGCTCTGAAGCTGGCGTAACTGGCACTGCCATTGTAGTAGAGCAATTGCTCTCTCAAAAGTTTCTTTTTCTACACAGGCCCCCGAAGTCTGATTTGACCTCTACAAATAAGCGGCGATCGTGCCCACAAATAGCTGAAACGCTCCGGGGGTGAAGTGAGGATTTAGGCCGCCGTCGTACTCAAATTTGCTCAACATTAATTGCAGCGATCGAATGCTGTTTTTGTTAATTAAAGAATTCTGCAAGGTTTTGGCGCGAAAGACAGGAACCAACTCAGTAAATGGAATCCGCACGGTAATCCATTCCCCACTCGCGGTATCAAAGGAGTGAGAATAAGCGATGCTGTCCCATTTGTCGTCGTCGCGAATTAGAAACTTATAGCGGTTGCCGTCGCCTTTTAGTCGAAGCTCAATTCCTGTGAAATGGGAGAGGTCGATCGCTGGCTCAAAGTTGCGCGTCCGAATCGAGGCAAAGCCACCTGAATTGGCTGTAGACACATTGCCTGTAAACAAAGCTGCCCCGTCCACAAATTGTACCGAACTCGCACTCACGCCTCCCATCACCACATCATCCAATGCGCCCCAACTGGTATTCATTTCAGACGCTTTGGCAAAATCAAACAACAGTCCCGACTGAGGATCGATCGCCTGCGATCGCACCGTTCCACCTTGAAACATTTTCTGAATCCAGCTTACAAATGGGATCACTTCAAAGTATGCCAGCGTTTGTACAAACCGACCTGCATCCCACTGAGTCCGTTTTTCTTGAGTCATGACTTTCCCGACAACACGTCTACTTCTAGCTTAACGCCAAGGCGATCCGGCGATTGAAGGGTAACAGAGGTCATGTAGAAATGCCTTAATTGTTAAGCCCACATAGATGCGAGATTCAACAAGTATGTAGAAATGCTACACGAATTGCATGATCACCTCATTTTCATCAGAACACACCAGATTGATCTCTGAATATATAAAAATACTGTTAACACTTATAACTCAGGCAATATTCTGTTGATAATAGATCAGGTTAATTACTTAACACGCTCTTGAAGATAGGTTAGCCCACCAGATACTGAGCAAAACACCTCATGATGAGCCATGATTCTGTTAGAAGAATTCTTATTCTGGCTGCTAATCCCAGAAGCTCGACTCCTTTACGTTTGGATCAGGAAGTTCGAGAGATTGACGATGCGCTAAAAGGTGCAAGAAATCGCGACCAGTTTGAACTCAAGCAGAAGTGGGCAGTGCGTCCCAAAGATATGCGACGATCAGTTTTGGAGTTCGAGCCGCACATCGTTCACTTCTCTGGACATGGGGCAGGAACAGGAGGGTTGGCGCTAGAAGACGAAGCAGGTCAAGCAAAACTGGTAAGTGCAGAGGCACTGGCAGGAATGTTTGAGTATGCTGAGCAGGTGGAGTGTGTGCTGCTTAATGCTTGTTACTCTGAGGTGCAGGCAGTTGCGATTGCACAACATATTCGCTACGTGGTTGGGATGAACCAGGAGGTTGGAGATCGGGCAGCGCTGGAGTTTGCAATTGGGTTTTACGATGCGCTGGGAGCGGGTAGATCAGTCGAGCGAGCATTTAAGGAGGGCTGCATCAGCATTCGCATGGCAGGAATTGCAGAACATCTGACTCCGGTGCTGAAGTGCCAATCTACTGGAAAGGCGACGGTCGTTGAAACAACTGCTCAATCTAATCAAAAATCACTTCCTCAACCATATCAACCAACTCAAATCGATCGTCTACCCTCGATGGACTCTTTGAAATTAGATGAACCAGAAGGGCAGATTCCTTTGGACTCTCCTTTGTATGTAGAGCGTCCACCGATCGAGAAGCGATGTTATGAGACGATCATGAAGCCGGGCGCATTAATTCGGATTAAAGCTCCTCGGCAAATGGGAAAATCTTCACTGATGCTGAGGATTCTGAATCATGCTATTCAGCAGGGATACCGAGCTACCTCTTTAGATTTACAGTCAGCCGGAAGACAGGTGCTGTCCAGCTTAGATAGTTTTCTGCATTGGTTTTGTGCCAGGGTGACTCGCAAGCTGAATTTAGCAGATAAGCTGGAGGACTACTGGAAAGGCGCTTTAGGAAGTAACGATAAATGCACCGACTATTTTGAGCTATATCTCTTGCCGAAAATCAATGGTGTATTAGCGCTCTGCTTGGATGAAGTGGATGAGTTGTTTAAGCATCCCGCGATCGCCAATGACTTTTTTGGCTTACTTCGAGCTTGGCATGAGGAGTCCAAAATCAATCCAGTCTGGAGAAATCTTCGCCTAGTGATCACTTATTCCAAAGAGGTGTATGTCCCTTTGGATGTGAATCGCTCTCCTTTCAATGTAGGCGTTCCTATTGATCTCCCTCAGCTTACTCAGAAGCAAGTTGAGAATTTGGTGCAACGGCATGGCTTGAGTTGGGTTGACACAGAGATCGCTCAATTAATGGTGCTGGTGGGTGGACATCCCTATCTACTGCGAATGGCGCTTTATCACATTGCGCTGGGAGACATTAGTCTGGAAAGACTCCAGCAGATCGCACCGACAGCAGAATGGGAATATGAAGGGCATCTCCGTCGCCATTTGCTCAACTTAGAGGAAGACGAAGCCTTGATTACTGCGATGAGGCAAGTTGTAATGAGTGACAAACCAGTTCGCATCAAAACCGCAGCAGCTTTTAAGCTCACTTGTATGGGACTGGTACGCTATCAGGGAAATGATGTCATACCAGTCTGTGATTTGTATCGCCGTTACTTCAAAGAACGTTTGGGGGTGGGCTAATGACTATAGAGCCAGAGTTTCCCTATGAGTATCAGGTTGGCGGCAGCCTTCCAGTGGATGCACCTACTTATGTTCGACGGCAAGCGGACGAAGATCTTTACCATGCTCTAAAATCAGGAGAGTTTTGCTATGTGCTAAATTCTCGGCAGATGGGAAAGTCTAGCTTGCGGGTGCAAGTAATGCAACAATTGCAGACGGAAGGAATTGCCTGTGCCGCGATCGACATTACCGCGATCGGCACGTCAGAAATCACGCTGGAGCAATGGTACGTGGGCATGGTCAACCGGATTGTGCGACCATTGCGATTGCAGCAATCGTTTGATTTGAATGCATGGTGGCAATCGCAGCATTTGATATCCTGCGTGCAACGGTTTGGCACATTTCTGGAAGAGGTGCTGCTGGAATTGGTGTCACAGCCGATCGTGATTTTGATTGACGAGATCGACAGTGTGCTGAGCTTGCCGTTTAACCTGGACGACTTTTTTGTGCTGATCCGAGAGTGCTACAACCAGCGGGCAGACAAGCCAGCCTACCGTCGCCTAACCTTTGCGTTGATTGGGGTCGCAACACCTTCAGATTTAATTCAGGATAAGCAGCGTACTCCATTCAATATCGGTCGCCCAATTCAGCTAACGGGCTTCCAACTTGAGGAGTCTGAGCCGTTAGCGCAAGGATTAGCCACCAAAACAACTGATCCGCAAGCAGTGATGCAAGTCGTACTGTATTGGACTGGAGGACAACCGTTTTTGACCCAGAAAGTTTGTCGGCTGATTCTTCAAGCAGAAGATGTAATTCCGGCAGGGCAGGAGACAGCGTGGATCGAGCATCTAGTGCGAACCCGGATTATTGAGAATTGGGAAGCACAGGATTCGCCAGAGCATTTAAAGACAATTCGTGATCGTATTTTCTATGCCAATGAACACCGCACTGGACAACTACTAGGGCTATATCAGCAGATCGTCCATCAAGGGGAAATTGCCGCAGATGATAGCTTGGGGCAGATAGCATTGCGGATTGCAGGACTGGCGGTAAAGCGGGAAGGAAAGCTACAAGTTTTCAATCGCATCTACTCTCTGGTGTTTAATCAAGCATGGATTGATCGGGTACTGGCAGATTTAAGACCTTATGCGGAAACACTTAATGCCTGGGTGACCTCAAAGTATCAGGATGAGTCGCGATTACTTCGAGGTAAGGCGTTACGAGACGGTCAAACCTGGGCGAACGGTAAAAAGTTGAGCTACGTGGACTATGTGTTTCTGGCTGCCAGTCAGGAGTTGGCAAGAAAAGACATTCAGAGAGACTTAGAAGCCCAGCAACAAGCCAATCAAATTTTAGACGAGGCTAGACACAAGGCAGAACTGGCATTAGAGGAGGAAATAAATGCCAATCAGAGATTAATCCAAGCTCAACAAGAGACGGAACGCATTATTCGTAAAGGTCAGGCTGTGCGAATATTGACACAGTTTGTTTCTGGAATAGCTGTGGTGCTGGCTGTTGGAGCGGTTCTATATGCAGGCGATCGATTTCTTGCGGCAAGTGAAGAGGAATATCGAGCTAATCAGTTAACAGGAGAGGCAAATTTAGCTAAAGAAGAGGCAAAATCAGCTAAAGAAGAGGCAAAATCAGCTAAAGAGCAAGCTAATTTTTTTCAGACAGATGCACAGAACGCAAAAGAAATTGCAGAGCAAGCCAGGACATCTCTTAGCACTGCCGTAGTAGAACTGCAACAAGTCAAAAGGGAATCTAATCAGCAAATCTTAGCAGCAGGTCTAAAGGTACAAGCAGCAAGAAAGCAAACGGATGAGTCAGAGTACAAACAACAGGTGGCTGAAGAAAAAATTGAAGTGGCAAGGGCAGAACGTGACTATGTGCTTCGTGAAACAGAGATTCAATGGGCGGGCATCAATGCACTGCGACGATTTGAGACCAAAGAAGTAGAAGAAATAGATTCATTAATTGAGGCAATGGAAAGTGGACAAGCATTGCAAAAGTTAATTAAGCAAAATTCTAAAGCTAATAAAGCTCACTCAGCGAGTGGTTCTGTGCTAGCTCTTCAGCGAATTCTTGATCAAATTCGCCAGATGAATCGGTTTAAAGTAGAGCAAAATATCGGGCGCGTTACAAGTTTCAACCTTAGCCCAGATGGAAGATATTTAGCAGTGGCAAGTAGAGAGGGAGGAATTGAAAGCGTGATTTGGGTTTGGGATCTACTTGGCAAATCTTCACCGCAACGATGTCTTGTCAACGGATTAGTCACCAGTGTTGGACTTAGCCCAGACAACACATCTCTTGCCTTTGTGAGTACAGATGGTGGTAAAACTAAAATGCAGTTTTGGAATTTGCTGGCTAATCAAATCACACAACCGTGGTTGATAAGTCCAAAGAGTGAAACTCAGAACCTAGTCACCAACTTAAGATTTAACCCCAAGCAGAAGCAGATTGCTACGCTAGAGGACAACCCATCAGAGGCAGCAACAATTACTGAGTCCACCGTAAGACTCTGGGATCTTGATGGAAATGAACAAGCCCACTGGACTATTGATACGGAAAGAATGTTCAGTATTGAATTTAGTCCCGACGGGAAAGCCTTAATGACCGCAGGCAAGGGCGGAAAAGTACAAATCTGGTCTCTTGATGGACAGCTAAAGAAAGAATGGAATACAAATCAAGGCTCGGTAAGAAGTATAGCTCTCAGTCCAGATGGAAAAAGGCTCGTGACAGTCGGTGATAATGGCTTGGGAGGTGATGTACGGATCAATATCTGGACAGAGCCACTCTCAGGAAGATTTTCCAGATCGACTACCTTGGTTGTGGGTAATGTCGGAATTATGAAAAGTATTAGTTTTAGCGCTGACGGAAAACGTATAACTGCTATTGCTCAGAATGGCACAGTGCGAGTGTGGAATTTGCTAGCAAGACAAAATACTTTATTTAGCGATTCCCACGATGCTGCTTTTAGTTCAAACGGGAGTATTGCGATCGCTAGTAAGGGTAACGTGACGCTCTGGGGGGTGTCAGAAGAGGGGAAACAAGATGCAGTTTTGAAACCGTTGTCGTTAGCTGCGAAGTTGACAAATTTAGGACAAATTAGGAGTGTAACCTTCAGTTCTGACGGACAAATGCTGGTAACAGCTGACAAAGAAGGTACTGTAAGATTTTGGAATCTTTCGGGTGAAGAGATTCGAGCTTCGCTTTCAGTGGGTCTGACTAGAATTACAAATATTAGGCTGAGTCGCAACGGTAGGTATTTACTTGTCGTTGGTTTCGATGAAGTCAAACTTTGGAACTTAGCCAATCTGGAAACCATTCCAATGGAAAGCAAAGTGTTGATCTCTGGTGCAAGCTTTAGTCCCCGTGGAGAAAAGCTGATCGTTGCAGAATCCAGCGGTGTAGTCCGGCTGTGGGACTTGTCCGGCAATCCCATCTCTCGACCGATCTTGAGAGGTCGAGAAAATTGGATCACAAGCTTGAGCTTTAGTCCAGATGGACAATCGTTCGTTACCGGAGTTAATGATGGTTCAATTCGACTCTGGAATTTATCTGGTCAACAGATTGCTCAGTGGGACGGTGAGCAAGAGGTTAATAGCGTGAGCTTCAGCCCTGATGGACAACAATTCCTCACCTCTGGGAAGGATGGAACTGTGAAGCTCTGGTACATTGAGGACGTTAATATGCTGCTGAAACGCGGTTGTAATTGGCTTAGTGACTATATTAACAGAGGTTCCCAAACCTCAAGTGTGAACAAAATCTGCCCCATCGATCAATCTAGCTCCAGTGCAAGCGTTAATCAATAGAAACAGGAATGAGCTTAAGTAAAAGTGTAGAATGTGTCAAAAACTACTTAGGAACGGGAACTAAATAACATGGAATTTTGTAGGTTGGGTAAAGCTTTGCGAAACCCAACAATTGCTGAGGTGTTGGGTTTCATGCTTCAACCCGACCTAAGAAGTTATTTAATTCGCGATCCTTAGTTTGAACATAATGAACTCAATGTTTCTTCTTGTGTCTGCGTCTTTAACGCTAATTCTATTTAAGTAACTTAATGCAGACTTTAGCAAATCTATCAATCTATCCTGACTGGCCCCTCGACTCGCGGCTTCCTCATATGCCTTTTGAAAGGAAACACCTGCATTTTTAAAGAGTTGATCCTCGGTCAGACCTAAACTGTCAAGTAACACAGGAAAGCTAGATCTATCCTTCAAGGCTGATACTGATAAATTTGCAGATTCTGTATATTTTGCTTCACCGAAGAGCTTAGATATTTTTTCATATTTCAGAATAAATCCTTTCTTTCTTAGTTCATTTATGTTACTGGTTAATTCAATCTTGTCAATTCTCAATTTCTTGGAGCTTTCCTTGTTACGCTCCTGCAAGTTAATTAGTTCTTGATATATGTTGATGGCCCGCTCACAATTGTTGTACTCATATTTTTTATCAATACAAGTCTTATATAAAGCTCTCCCATAGTTATAGTACAGTTTTAGTCTCTGCTCGTCGCTAAGCTCATTTGTATCTTTTTTAGAAAAAAGAGCTTCATAGTAGGTGAGGGCAGCGTCAAAATCAGCGCGGTCGAAATAGCGCAGCCCATCAAGCAAGTACTTATCTATGCTTTCGGAGCCGAATCGATTTCTACTAATTAAGTAGAATTGACGAATTTCTTTTATCTTTTCTGCATTTTTTAAGGGAATAGAACGGGAACTGTATAGTGAATCCTTGGGTAAAATCTTAAGTTCGTATGTTTCTACTTCTTCTCTTTTTAAGAAATCACTCAAATAGTACTCACCAATATTTCTACGGTTTGCTACTTTAGAAAGTCCTGCTTTTTCTACGGTTACTTTCGCATCAATAGGACTGTTGGATGGTAGTTCTCTTAATCTGATTAACACGTCAGAGCCAGATGCTCTGCTGGAGACAATTAAAGCAACTAGCCAGAGCAAACTTAGATAAACTACTTTGGACTTCATCTCTCTTGTAAACAACTCCTCTAGAATTATAAATGGTGGGTGTAGTTCCAGGTAAATAATGCAGCTTTATCATTACTCACTTGATTGTAAGCGGCGCTCATCATAGTAGATGAGAACGAACTAGCACAAAAGTTTTGCGAAGTCGTGATTGTGAGGAAAGAAACAGCAATTCTTATTTCGAAGCATTTGTACTATTATCAGCAGTCTGAACGTGTGTTTTGACCAAATTGTTGAACGATAGAATCAGTGTTTCAGCGAGACGATTTGGGTGAAATAGAACGCTTGTATTGCCAAAATCTCCATAATGAGAATTGCTGGGAAAGAAAAGTCGATGGAATAAGCCCCCCTCCACTTCGTCCTTGCATAGTCAGCTAGAATATTAGCTATGGCAAACGTAAATCAGTCTTGAGAATCGATGAGCACAACAAAAGTTAACAATTTCAATCGTGAGTAAATCACGATTGAAATTTAACCTGATGGGAACTGGAAGTTTTCAGAATGAATCCGACCTTTGAAACCATGCCCCTTGAGAACCTGCGTGCATACGTTCTCAGCAATCAGACTGATACGGCGGCTTTTCATCCCTCGTCGATCAACTCAAAGCCCAGGGTCAAAGAGTCCAATATCTCTACCCCAACACTTCAGAAAATCTGAAAATTATGCAGCAGGCAATTCGCAAAAATTTAGGGCGGTAATGCATTTCACCCAACAAATTGTGCAAACAGCCGCGATCGCCAAATCTGGTGTAATCTGCTCTTAACCATAAGGAATGCGAAATGGCTAAGTTTCAGCCTCCAGGCTTTGGGCAAAAGCATCTTGAGACCTCGTTGGGCACGATCGCTTACTACACTCCCCTGAGCGAACCCTGGACGATTGTCGAGTCGCGTCCGACTTTGGTGTTTTTACACAATTTTGGCGGCGGGTCGTCGGCTTATGAATGGTCGAAGGTGTATGCGGCATTTGCTCAGAGCCATCAAGTGATTGCCCCTGATTTGATTGGTTGGGGACGATCGTCCCATCCCGAACGCAGCTATCAGATCGACGATTACATCACCACGATCGCGGAGTTGATTCCCCAAATCGCCCAAGAACCTGTGACCGTTATTGCCTCTTCGCTGACGGGAGCGATCGCCATTCGGCTTGCCGTTCAAAAACCAGACTTGCTGCGATCGCTGTTTCTCGTCTGTCCGTCTGGATTTGCCGATTTTGGTCAAGATGCGGGTCGTAGACTTCCTTTATCGATCATTGGCACGCCTTTATTGGACAAGTTGATCTATACGATCGGAGCCATGAACGAAGTCGCCGTCCGCAACTTTTTAGAGCAGTTTTTGTTTGTGGATCGCGATCGGCTCACCAATGAGACCGTCGCCGCCTATCTCGAATCTGCTCAACAGCCTAACGCTGAGTATTCTGCTCTAGCATTTTTGCGCGGCGATTTATATTTTGACTTGTCTCTCTACATTCCTCAGTTGGCTGTCCCGACTGCACTGCTCTGGGGCGCGGAGGCCCAATTTACGAATGTGACGCTGGGCCGTCGATTAGCTGCTCTCAACCCAGACGTGATCCAGGACTTTCAAGTAGTGCCAGAAACCGGAATTTTGCCTCATCTAGAACAGCCAGGAGTCATAACAGCCCTATTGTCCAAGTGGTTACAAAAATTTCAAACGAGGGCCAAGCGTCCTTCAAGAGACTATTCAGACTGATGAATGAAATCTCTAAACCCATGTGAATCCGATGAAGGTGGCTCATGCGGTGTTGGGGTCTTCTAACCCCCCAAGCTGCCAATTCTGGGGGACTCTTAAATTCGGATTTCTGGTTCAAAGTCCCTGACTCGTGGGGAATTTGGGGGGCCACCCGGATTAATCACCGTAGCGAAAGATTTCATCGAATTCACGTTACTTTAAAGCGCAAAATGGACACCCCGCTACGCTGGGAATGCCCATCTAGAAAATCAATGACTCTGCGCGGCTTAACGATTGGCAGCCGGAGCAGACCCACCCTCAGCGCTGCGCGGAAACGGCGAATCGACAAAGCCAATTTCTAAAAGCTGTTGGTAAGCCTTTTTGCCCAAATCTCTCGTTGGCTGCTGACTTCGGATGATTTGCACCAGTAGCGGAACGGCCAATTCGGGTTGATTTTGGGCGCGATGCACCAACGCCAACTGATAGGTCGCCTGATCACGCATCTGAGCCGTTTCTAACGCCTTTTTGCGTTGGCTGTCTGCGACTCGATTATCGATTCCTGAAAAGCTGCTGGCTAATTCTTGATAAAAATTTGACAACTGATTGTAAACCTGACGGGCTTCTTGTAGCTTTTTGAGCGCCAGGGGATAGTTTTGACCATTAACCGCTTTGGTGGCATCCTCCATCAAGCGTTGTCCACCCTGAAGGCTGAGAATGCTGTCATTTTGAGCAAGGGGACGCAGATCGTCGGGCTGGGCGGGCGGAGCAGAAGGTGCGGGAGTCTGGGCACCAGCGGGTCTGATCAAAGTCAGGCTTGCCAAAACCGATAGAGACATCAGCGTTGGGACGAGGCGGCGGAGAACAGTTCCAGAAGGTACCATGAATGACCTTTTACGTATTTTCAGAAGTGGGACAACTCGACACTTGGGTATCTTACCCCGTAGAGAACCCGATCGCAATGAATTGAAAACTAGCGGTCATCATGCGATCGACGCACTCTAAATCAAGCTTGTAACTCTAAGAAGCAGGAATCAGAGTCAAAGTTCCTTTTCTAGATGAGATCTTTTAGGGTGACGAATCATGCTCTCTTTACGCAGCTTGTCCACGATCGCCGCCTTCTTACAAAGCGATTTCAGCAAGTTGATTTCAGCAGATTTAGAATTCTCAGCTTTTTCTCAGGATGGTATCAGTCTGACCTCATTGTCTTGCAGCAATCTGTAATCAAGCGACGGCAAGAGTCGGTCGTATCCCATTACTCAAGGAAATAAGACCATGAAGTGGAACGTGATTTTTGTCATCGGCGCTCTAACCGTCAGTTTGGTCGCCTGTTCTACGCCTACTCCCAGCACCAATCAAGCGGCTCCCAGTGTCTCCCCAGCCGCAGATTCTATGAAACAGGGTGATGCGATGAAACAAGGAGACGCAATGAAACAGGGTGATGCCATGAAGAAAGACGGCGACGCGATGAAGAAAGACGATGCGATGAAACAAGGGGACGCGATGAAAAAAGATGGTGATGCCATGCAACAAGGGGACGCAATGAAAAAAGACGATGCCATGAAGAAAGATGGCGACGCGATGAAAGATACGAAAAGCAAACCCTAGTGATGTGTAGCGCCAAAAAGGGGGAGGATCAACGCTCAGATTTGTGTAGTTTTGACCGCTCCCCTGGGTCACGCTTCTGTTTCCATTTGAGCCACAAGACAATGAACAAACTTTTGCGGCAAAGGCGACAACTCCTTTTGTATCTAGGGCTTGGTCTTTCGGGAGCCGCACTGGGACTCTCATCCAGAAGTCGGAATGAACCGATTGCCCTTCCTCAAATCAGCCCTGAACCCTCGATCGCACTCCCTGACTCTGGTCGATCGCTGCCAGAATTTCAGGGCATTGCTCAGTGGTTAAACTCGTCTGCGGTGTCGATCGCCAATCTCAAGGGCAACGTTGTTCTGATTCAGTTTTGGACATTTGCGTGTATTAATTGTCAGCGGACGCTTCCTGCGATCGTGCAATGGCATCAGAAATACGAAGCTCAAGGCTTAAAGATCATCGGTATCCACACACCAGAGTTTGCCTTTGAACGCAAAGTAGATAACGTTAAGCAAGCGCTTGAGAAACACAAAATCACTTATCCGATTGCGATCGACAACGACTTTAAAACCTGGAATGCCTACGAGAATGAATATTGGCCGCATTTGTTTCTCGGCGATCGTCAAGGTCTGATTCGCTATGACCACATTGGTGAAGGTGCGTATGACCAGACAGAACGACTCATTCGACAACTGCTGAAAGAGGCTTGATTGCCCATCTATAGCCGTCCTATTTGAGTTGTGATTCGGTGGTTAGTGTTTAGTGGTCGATCAAAGGCTAAGAACTAATGACTAATCTAATACCCAATCGATTTATTAATGCTACAGATCCTTCTCCCCCTAAATCCCCCATTCTGGGGGACTTTGAGAATTCGAGACTTCTTTGGCTTGAAGTCACCTACAAGTGGCGGATTTAGGTTGCTCTCCCAGATCTGTAGCACTCAAAGATCAATTTGGTATGAGAACCCGCCCTTTGAAGATTTTCACAAATGATTCAGGATTGCTATCCTAAGATTCCCTACCATGCTTTCTATCTCGCTGTCGCTGTTGGCTGGCATTCTGACTGTTTTATCGCCCTGTGTGCTGCCGATTTTGCCGATTTTGGTGGGGCGATCTCTTCGAGTTACCCGCAAGGGGTCGCTTCAGTCACATCGTCTGGGCCCAGTGGCGCTGGTGGTCGGATTGGTGAGCGGGTTTGCGGTTGCGGGGAGTGTGATTGGGCTGACAGCAAGCTGGGTGACAGAATTGGCGAATTGGCTGAGATTTGGAGCGATCGGGTTGCTGCTGATCTTAGGCACGCTGGCAATGTTTCCAACCTGGAGTTACCGCTTATTTAGCTACTTGCCCGCGGGTCGATTGCAGCCCTCTAAGCGAGTCGGACTCTGGGGAGAATTTTGGTTAGGAACACAGCTAGGACTCTTGTGGACACCCTGCGCTGGGCCGACTTTAGGCGCAATTTTAATCCTGGCGGCTGTGCATCATCAAGTGATTAGCGCCTTTGGATTGTTATTAGTTTATGGCGTGGGGGCTGCTTTGCCGCTCTTGGCGATCGCTTACGGAGGACGATTTTTTAGCCAGCGATTATTAAACTTGCGGTCGTACAGTTCAACGCTACAGCGAATCGGAGGACTAATAATTGTAGGAACAGCGATCGCGATTCTGCTCGGTTGGGACATTCAAATTCAACTCTGGTTAGCCCCCCTCTTTCCACCCTTACAACTGTGAGGCTAGATGTAAATTCGCCGTACTACTGCACTGCGGTTGTCCCTTCCAAAACGTCTCCTAAATCCCCTTAAATTGAGGACTGTGAACTAAAAATTCTGTCTAAAAGTCCCTCAGAATTGGCAGCTTGGGAGGCAGAAAATTTCAACAATGCAGCGAAAAACTTCAACCCATTGCCACCCCTGCAACTCATGACAAATTCAACTCCCAAACGTCAACCAAAGTCGCCCAGTCAAGCAATCCTGGCGAAGACTTTTCATTGGGTTAATCTGCTTAGTCTCATTTTAATGATTGTTAGCGGGCTGCAAATCTACAATGCAAATCCAGTGTTTGGCGGGCGAGGCGGCTGGCGCTTTCCAGAAGTTGTGACGCTGGGCGGATGGCTGGCCGGGGGGAGAGATTGGCACTTTGCAATCATGTGGATTTATTCACTCAGCCTGTTGCTGTATGGAATCTATATCTTCGTGACTCGTCGCTGGCAACATCGATTTGCGAGTGGTGGCGATGTCAAAGCTGTGCGCGTTAGTCAAAATCAGAAGCGTAAAACCTATGCGTGGCACCGATTAGTTTACACAGCGATTATTCCAATTTTAGTGTTAGCGATCGCCAGTGGTTTAGCGATGTACAAACCTGCTCAGTTGCATTGGCTTTCTAGTTTATTTATCAATTGGCAAACGCTTCGTACAATTCACTTTATGACGGTGCCGATCGTGATCCTCTTCACAATCACTCACACATTGCTGGCGCTGAAAGTGGGAACAATTCGCCTGATCAAATCTATGTTTCTATAGCCATATGAATCTCATTCTGCCAAAACGCTTTTCACGTCGCCAATTGCTACAGGCAGGGCTTTCTGGAGCCGGATTGTTATTAACGGGCTGTGGATCAAGTCTATTGTCTGAAACAGTGGGACAACTGTCGGAGCCGTTAAATCAAAGCATTGAAACGCTGCTCCTGTCACAAGAGCCTGTCCCCGAATTTGATGTTGCTGCCATTGAGTCAGACAAACTCCTGATCAACTCCTTTAATGGAACGCCACAACTCGCGATCAAAGACAGCAAGGAGCGTGCTCAGTTTCGATTATCGATCACGGGTCAAGTCAACAATCCCCTACGACTGAGCCTCGTAGATCTAGAGAAAATGCCGCTTACGTCGATGGTGATTCAGCATGTGTGTGTAGAAGGGTGGGCGGCGATCGTCCAGTGGGGCGGCGTGCGGTTGCGCGATTTGTTGATGCTGGCACAGCCCAAAAATGGGGCAAAGTATGTCTATTTCAAATCGGCTGACGGCTATTTAGAAAGTTGGGACTTGGCTTCGACGCTGCATCCTCAAACCTTGATGGCTTATCAAAAAAATGGACAGCCCCTATCCCCCGAAAATGGTGCCCCTTTACGGTTAGCGTCTCCGATTAAACTCGGCTACAAACAAAGTAAATGGGTAACGGAGATCACGCTGGTCGATCGTCTGTTACCCAACAAAGGCTACTGGGAAGATCAGGGTTATGAATGGTTTGGCGGACTGTGAGAAGGTCGCTAAATTAACGCAAATTCGACAAAATTTTTCCGCGATCAAGGGTTGATTTCTTGAATCGCCCAGGTGCCGTCGCTCAGAACGTACTGTCTACGATTTTGAGGATCGCCTCTCAGTTCTAAATGATCGACTTGAGTTGCTTTGAGTAGCAGTAGACAAAAATGGGGTAAGGGTTCCACTGGGTCGGGAGGCGGCGGAGAAAACTCGATCGCATCAGCCCTCGGTTTACCAGGATGGGCCCAGGCAAATTGAATCCGCGCACTGTCTGAGAGTGTTTGCCAGGCGATTTGACGGGCGCTCTGTAGGGAAGGATCTTCACCATTTTCTCGTACCAAGGTCAGCGTCCCTAATAGACGAAACTGTTCACGAGTGTTGGGAAAGTACCAGCAAGCTTCTGCCCAAGAATTTTGGTCAATCTGACCCGCCTTTTCACTGCGAGCATCGACGACAAACTTCAATTGGTTCGTCTCGTCATCAAAAAAGCCTCGAAAGACAACCGTGCGATTTGCGGGTTTGTTGTCCGATCGCACCGTCGCCAGTTGTAAATAACGGGCATAAACGAGAGAACGGTTGCGGTGTAGAGCGCGGGAGAGGGGCGATCGCCAGGGAGCAAGGGGCATGAAGGAAGGAGAAAAGAGGGCGGAAAACGATCGGCGTATTTACATCTGCTAGTCGCTGTTCGTCATTGATATTTTAAGGGCTTGTGTAGACAGAATGAAAGGGATTTTTGGCGTTGCTGAATCGCGGGATGAATTGCCCAAATGCCAAAGGGAAACTAAATGTTCAAAGTCCCCCAATTTTGGGGAATTTAGGGGGCGAAAAGATTAACAACTCCCACGCATTCATCCCTTCAATCAGCAACGCCGGATTTTTTAATGACAACCCTCCGAGTTAATCACAACAAATTATTGAATCTTCAGATGAAGATCATTTGTGCAGACTTAACACCTCCTTGAGGGCTGATATTGAGATAGAAATTTTTGAGAATGGAGGATTTGAAACTCTCTCGCAGGGTGCAAGTTCAGAATAACCGTCTCGTCTAGTGTTGTAGGGCAGTTGATTCCACGAGAAAAGTTAAGAGTCAACCATTCACAAAAGTAGGAGATCTATCTATTATGTTCTTTCACAAAAAAGAAACGATTCATACAGTTAATATTGATGAAGCCAATCCTCGGTTTGCTCAACTTTTGCTAGAGCAATTTGGGGGGGCAACGGGTGAGCTTTCTGCGGCGCTGCAATACTGGGTGCAGTCTTTTCACGTCGAGAATGCTGGAATTAAAGACATGCTTCAGGACATTGCGATCGAAGAATTTGGACACCTGGAAATGGTCGGCAAACTGATCGAAGGACACACCAAAAATGTCGATCAAACAGACGCTTACAAAAGCACTTTATTTGCAGTCAGAGGAATGGGGCCGCACTTTTTAGACAGTCAGGGCAACGCTTGGACGGCAAACTATCTGAATGAAGGCGGCGATGTTGTGCGCGATTTGCGTTGTAATATTGCAGCCGAAGCGGGGGCCCGACAAATGTATGAAGACTTGATCAAATTAGCTCCTGATGAAGGCACCAAAAAAACGCTGGTACATCTCCTGACTCGTGAAATTTCTCACACTCAGATGTTTATGAAAGCGCTGGATTCTTTGGGCAAGTTGACCGATCCCATGTTTGGCAATGTTGCTCCCGATGAGACGGTTGATATCTACTACAATCTCTCTTCTAACGGCAAAGAAGATGAACGCGGCCCCTGGAACTTAGAGCCAACTTTTCGCTACATCGCCGACCCTGTTAAACAGAGCTAACGATAATTCCAGCAAGGTTTGCTGACAAAATAACCACAAAAAAATGGGTAGTGGAACCTGCGATCGTCCATTACCCATTATTTCTAAAAAATCAGGTTGTCTCTTAACGTCAGAATAGCTGGAGATTGATGTTAACTTCGCAGGAGCCTTCGGAGAGCATCTATGATTTGTGCAAGAAGCCTATTATCTTCAAAACTTCTAGACCAAACGGAAGATAAACGGATAGCGGAATGGCTCGTCAGGCTTACCAAAACAGTGAAGCAGCGCCCAAGCGGTCAGCCCCCAATGGAGAGCAAACCCAATCCCAAAAACGATCGCTCCAAATAACCCAAAGGTAATCAGGGACGGCAAGAAAACAACGATTCCTAATACCACTGCCCAAAACCAGACATTAAAGTGAAAGTTAATCGATTCTTTGGCGTTGGCTTTGACGACAGGATCATCAGAAATTAGGGTAATCACGATCGGCACCCCGATCGATAAGATGGTCGTGCTAAAAAAGATTGCTCCGTGAGACAGGCAAGATAACAGCTTGCGCTTGTCCGAATCGTAGGTTCCCTGCATTCTTGAGTCTCCTGTTTTGATGGGGTTCGTAGTTTGATCGTACCGTTTCCCGTTTGGTAGTCAGTAGTGGAGTTTACCGTACTCTCCTACTCGTAAAACATTTCTCTTCAGTTAGGTTTAATTTTCTTCAAGAATCTGTCGAACGATCAGTCTCTTGATGCGTCTTAGGAGTGAGGATAACTTCTGGATTAAAGGGCGGTGCGGTGAAGCCGTTAGCAGAATTGTTTTGCACAGGTTGAGAAAATCGCTGCGCTAGACTGACGAAATCGGAGGGCACCATTACGATCGTCGTGGTGTTATTTTCTGCCCCAACTTCGGTGAGCATTTGTAATCGACGTAACTCTAAAGCGACCGGATTGGCATTGATCATTTGAGCTGCTTCGGCTAATTTTGCGGAGGCTTCCTGTTCGGCATCGGCTTTAATGATGCGGGCCCGCTTTTCTCGAATGGCTTCGGCTTCTTTGGCCATCGCTCGCTGCATTGTCGGCGGAATTTCGACATCTTTGGTTTCGACTCGCTCGATCACAATGCCCCAGGGTTCTGTGATTTCATCAACGATTTCTTGCACTTTGACGTTAATTTTGTCGCGGTTTTGCAGCACATCATCCAGAATGTTTTGTCCGACAACATTTCGCAGCGTCGTGAGTGCCACTTGATAAACGGCGACTTCGTAATTTTCGACTCGATTAATGGCTTTTGAAGGGTCAATAATTCGGTAATAAAGGACAGCATTCACGCGAATCGTCACGCTATCAGCCGTAACGGTTTCTTGTGGCTCGATGTTGACCGTTTTAGTCCGAATATCAATTTGAACTTTTTGATCAACAAAGGGCATGATCCAATACATTCCCGGCCCCAAAACGCCTTTAATTCTCCCCAGTCGAAAAATTACGCCGCGCTGATATTCTCGATCGATCTTCAGTCCGTTGAGCGACAAAATTAATAGAGCGCCCAAAAAGGCAGTCACCAGGCTTCCCATAATCGTTTTTGTTAATAGTGATAGCTCTGTTCTAACACGGCGATCGCAGTGGACTGGTAGGTAAAAAGTCACGAGTCAACAGCGTTTTGTATGGCAATCCCAAATCACTCGTGAAATGCAGACTTGATCGTGCCCCCTAAATCCCCCAAAGTTGGGGGACTTTGAGGCGAGAGACTTCCTAGATTTCAAGACCCATTCCCCAGTTTCAAAGTCCCCCAGACTGGGGGATTTAGGGGGCGAAGCGGACTGGAACGGAGCGACAAAAATCTGTTCATAACTCATTGAAACCCCTTTCTCAAACGGACATCAGATCAAGCTGGCTTCCAGAAGTTCAGAAAAATTCAGAATCGCGATCGTCTCTCATCAGACCACAATCGGCTGAAAGTCTAGGCAGCAGGGCAGTCTCACGCCGTCTTATCGGAATTAGCGTAAGAATTTGTAATAAAAACGCTCATCAAATCAGACTAACGTAACAAAGGATGCGGTTTTTTAACCTTTGAGGCCTGACACGCCAGCAAACTTATTTAGCGTTGGGAAGTTTAGAATGAGCAGTAATTTAGCAACGAAACTCCGCGAGGGCACCAAGAAAGCGCACACAATGGCGGAGAATACCGGATTCATCTCGTGCTTTTTGAAGGGCACTGTTGAGAAGAATTCTTACCGCAAACTGGTTGCAAATCTTTACTTTGTCTACTCAGCGATGGAAGAAGCGATGCACCAGCATCAAGACCATCCCGTTCTCGGCAAGCTGTACTTCCCAGAGCTAGACCGCAAAGCCAGTCTCGAACAAGATCTCGCCTACTACTTTGGCCCCAATTGGAAGTCAGAAGTCGCACCCTCTGAAGCTACAAAGCTTTATGTTAAGCGCATTCAAGACATCGCCGCTACCCAACCCGAACTGTTGATCGCACATCTCTACACCCGCTACATGGGCGACCTCTCCGGCGGACAAATTCTCAGAAAGATTGCTCAAAATGCAATGAACTTGTCTGACGAAGACGGATTGGCTTTTTACTCGTTTTCCCAAATTCCAGACGAGCGAGCCTTCAAAAAGATGTATCGCCAGCGGTTGGATGAAGTCCCCGTCGATGAAGCAACAGACGATCGCATCGTCGAAGAAGCCAATGACGCATTTGGGCTAAATATGAAAATGTTCCAGGAGCTTGAAGGGAATCTGATCAAGGCGATCGGGGTTCAACTATTCAATCTGCTGACTCGTAAGCGCAATCGTGGCAGCACCGAGTTGGCAACGGCTGAGTAGTCAAGTCCTCTAAACTGACAACCTGAACGAACAATCCGCGTTATTTTGAATCCTGGAGGCTTGGTGGACAAAACTATCAAGCTTTCAGGATTCGTAGTTTGAAAGGAGACAAGATGGCGGCGAAGATTCCGGTTACGGTGATTACAGGCTTTTTGGGAAGTGGCAAAACGACGCTGATTCGCAATCTGCTGCAAAATAATCAAGGTCGGCGCATTGCAGTTTTGGTGAATGAGTTCGGTGAGTTGGGCATTGATGGCGATTTGCTGAGATCTTGCGAGGTTTGCCCCGAAGATGAGTTATCGGAACCTAGCCCTTCTAACATTTCTTCTAACATTGTTGAACTGACGAATGGCTGTCTCTGCTGCACTGTTCAAGAAGAATTTCTGCCGACGATGCTAGAGCTACTCAAACGTCGAGACAGTCTGGATTGCATCTTGATCGAAACTTCTGGATTGGCGCTACCAAAACCTCTAATCAAAGCCTTCCGCTGGCATGAAATTCGCACGGCGGCCACGGTCGATGGTGTGATTACTATTGTCGATTGTGAGGCAGTTTCTTCGGGAACCCTGGCCAGTGATTTGCAGGCGATCGCCGCCCAGCGCCAAGCCGACCCCAACCTCGACCACGAAACCCCTCTGCAAGAACTCTTTGAAGACCAACTCGCCTGCGCTGATCTGGTGATTCTCAATAAGACTGATTTGGTGGACGACGCAACTCAGGCTGAGGTGAAAGCGCTAGTCCAAAAAGAATTGCCCAGAGCCGTAAAAATTGTTGCCAATGGCCGCAGCGCTTCAGGGGTAGAAAGTCAGCTAGATCCCAATTTGTTGTTGGGATTTAATGCTGCGGTTGAGGATGATTTGGCTGCGCGTCCCAGTCACCACGACTTTGAAGAAGAGCATGATCACGATGATGAGATTGGCTCGACTCACATTATTTTGGATCGATCGTTTGATCCAACCCGGCTGAGAGCAAAACTAGAAAGTCTGGTGCAAGAGCAGGAAATCTATCGAATTAAGGGATTTGTGGCGGTTCCCAACAAAGCGATGAGAATGGTCTTGCAGGGAGTGGGATCACGGTTTGAGCAGTTTTACGATCGCCCCTGGCAACCGGAAGAACCTCGCCAAACTCGCCTAGTTTTTATCGGACGGGATCTGAGTCCTCAAGAGATCGAATCCAAACTTGTAGCGCTCGTGTAGATCCAATTGAATGCTCTTAAGGCGAAGCGATCGGGGCAAAATTTCTTCTTTTTCTGCGCTAGATTGCTTCTCCACATTCATCGACTAAGTAGCAGAGCGATCGAAACCGCAGTCCCACAAACTGGTCATAGAGCGGATTGAGCTTACACATGGGCGGAATGTGGGCGACGGTTTTGCCAAACAGCGTGATGTCGCGCTCAAACGGACACTGGGCGGGGATCAATTTGCAGATCAGGTGAGCCAGCTTACGATCGCGGATGTCGATCGCGTCTAGTTTTTGACGAATGGGATTGAGAAAACTAAAGCGAGGTTGAGGTGGGCGAAGGGATTGGAAACCGATATCAAAAGTCATTTCTGAGTGAGACATAAAAGCCACCTTGGTTGTCGATGAGAATCAATCTTTTTGGCTGAGATTTGCTGAATTTGTAGGGAACCAATGAATCAATTTGTTCTTTCACTATCAAGATACAAACAGCGACTAAGATTTCCGTAAAGCTAAGAATCGATTCGCCGAGTTTTTGATTAATTTTCGGTGAATCTGTTGCAGATAAACAGCAGAAACTCGCCTCTGATAAGGACTCCGACCTACTTCATCAATGAGATAGGCTGTGGATATAACTGGTTAAATTCCAGCTTTAATCCTATTTAAAGCTCTGTTAACAAAACCACACAGTATCTAAAAGGGTAGTTTTTCGTTGGGAGTTAATAAAACTATCTCCTGCGATATTAGCCTTTGGATATAAGTAGGATAGCTTGTGTTTGTAAGAGATTGGATTTGTAGTTTTTATTACCAAACTCAGCTTTATTAAACTCTTTTGCTGAGGATGGAACAACATTTCAAGGAGAGCAATTTCAGAGAGATATCTGCTCCAGCAGAGCGCACCTCAAGCAGTGTCCTCTAGAGGATACACCGCTCATTTCAGGAAATCGGGACGTAGCCGCGATGTTGTCAGTCAGCCCAGACCTTTTAACCAATCGCTCACAGTCCCAAATCAACCGCCACCCGATGGGCACAGGCAAACCCCGAAAACGCCACCGCATTTAGCCCTTGACCCGGAAAGGTACTATCTCCGACACAGTAAAGGTGAGCGATCGCCGTCCGATTAAAGGGCATTCCCAACAGTCCAGGAAGTTTGCGGGAGGGAATGGGGCCATAAGTACCGTTTGCCCGTCCCAGATAGCGGCGATGCGTGCGGGGCGTGCCGATTTCCTCGTAGTCGAGGTGTTGGTTGATCGTGGGGAAGAGGGTTTCTAAGCGATCGATGACGCGACCGGCCGCCGCTTCTTTTTTTTGCTCGTACTCGCTGGGCGACAGATTTTGCCAGTAGCTCATCCAGCTAGGCGTAAAGGCGTGAATGATGTGATAGCCGTCGGGGGCAAGACTGGGATCAAGCAGCGTCGGAATCGAGACAAAAATCGTTCCCTGTTCGGCTTCCATATTGTCCCAATCTTCGAGCAAAATGTGGTGACACTCGGTTCCAATGGGGAGCGCTTCAGCCTTCACGCCCAAATGCAGACTCAAGAAACTGGGTGATTGTTGATATCGCTGCTGCCATTTTTTCTCAGACTTGGGCTTGCGGCTCTCAGGCAGTAGCTTATCAAACGTATCCCAGCGAGTCGCGTTTGAGATAATCCGTTTGGCTTGATAGACCTCTCCTGTGGCAAGCTTTACGCCTGTCGCCCGTCCGTTTTCGATCAAAATTTCCGTTACGTTGGCTTTGTACTGAATGTGACCGCCTGCCTTTTCTAGCCCTTCGACTAACTTTTGGGCGATTTGTCCGACCCCGCCCTTGGGATAATTGATGCCGCCATAGTGACGATCGCTAAACACCATTCCCGCATTGATCATCGGCGTTTTGTCTGCCGGGACGACTGACCAGATGTAGCAATCCATGTCGATAAACTTCAGCAGTTCAGGGTCACGAATAAACCGTCGTGCCAGGTCGCCCACATTTTGAGGCAAATATTTAGCCAACCCCAAACAAGCCAGCGGATGCTGAAAAAAGACTCGCGTTAGATAGCCCAACTCTTCTAAAGAGAGCAGATCCATCACATTCAAACAGTTAAATACCCTCCAGCACTCATCATAAAACTGGCGAATTCCCTTTTCTTCGTGGGGAAAGCGATCGCTCAACTCATGAATATATTTCTCATAATCTTTGTGGACTTTTAGCGCTAACCCGTTGGGCAAATGGTAGTGAATCTGAACCGGATCAGGCACCGTCTCGATCGACATGTCCACCGCTTTGAGCGCACGAGTTAACAAGTTGGTGGTGCCACGATCGCCAAACCCAAAAATCATCGACGCACCAACATCAAACCGATAGCCCGATCGCTCAAAATAGCCAGCGCTTCCTCCGGGGATCAAGTACCGCTCCAACACCAAAACGCTGGCCCCTTTCGCTGCCAATTGAGTGGCTGTCACCAGTCCCCCAATTCCAGAGCCAATGACGATCGCGTCGTAAATTGTGGAAGAAGTCGATCCTGAAGATGAGCGAGAAACAGAAGCCATGAGTTCAGAAGTAAAAGCCACGTCTTCCAGTGTATCGGAGTTGATGCGGCGTGTCGTTTGCGAGGGTTCAAGCGTTGGGGCTGATTGGTCTGAGAACTGGGCGATTTTTTCTAGGGTGTCCCTCGGATGTAACTAGCGGATGCGGTACTCTAGATCAGTTCTCAACAGACGGTTTATGGGCTTGCGTGCAATTCGATCGATCTACACAGACGGAGCTTGTTCTGGAAATCCTGGCCCTGGCGGCTGGGGAACGGTGGTCTATTTTGCAGATGGTTCCATTCATGAAATGGGAGGATCAGAACCGCAAACCACCAACAATCGAATGGAGATGCAAGCAGCCGTAGCGGCCCTCAAATTTTTGGCAGACTCTGATCAGCAGGACGCGATCGCCCTCTACACCGACAGTGAATATGTCAAAAATGGCATCACCAAATGGATCAGAGGCTGGAAGCAAAAAGGCTGGAAAACCGCCGCAGGCAAAGCCGTTCTCAATCAAGATTTGTGGGAAATTCTAGACGAACTCAACTCAAACCAGGTTGAATGGCGGTATGTGCGCGGACACACAGGCGATGTTGGCAACGAACGGTGTGATGCGATCGCCCGTGCCTTCTCACTCAAACAAACGCCTGCTCTAAAGACCCTCAACGACCCAACACCCGATTCTGAGGTTGCTATGACGGACACATCTACGACTGCGATCGACTCCTCAGAAGAGTTGCCCCGCGAGATCCGAGTCGAACAACTGCGAGGACTGGTTGAAACCCTGCACATCGCCGACGAAATCGCCAGCCGTGCCTATCTGATCACCAGTTCGGAGTTGGCGGATTTGATGGATGTCAATGCCAGTGCGGTCACCAGTCGAGGCGATAACTGGGTTTGGCGCAATTGGGTGGTGTCACGGGTTCGCCGCGAAGGAAATCAGATTCTCTGGCAGCTAGAGCGGGTTGATTGAGGGAGGGATGAGGGAGGACTTCGATGATCTGTTCCCCCTTTGGGGGTAATCTGCTTTGCGAGGAAGGATGAAGGATGAGGGATGAGGGATGAAAGGTTGGTTCAATTGATTTGTCAATGTTTGCATCCCTCGTCTTATAAATTGGCGTTGCTGAATCAGGGGATGAATTGCCCCAAAGCGGCGGGAAACCCAAGGTTCAAAGTCCCCCAATTTTGGGGGATTTAGGGGGCGAAAAGATGGACACTTCTCACAGATTCATCCCTCCAATCAGCCACCCCGTAAATTTACCCATCTGCCTCTAATGATGATTCTGAAAGTCAAAGTTCTTAGAGTTGGGGGATTTAGTTGGCTCTCCAAGATTGGCCACTTCTTTGCCAGAAGTCTCCTGCTAAAGCCTCGAAGTTGTAGTAGAGACGGAATTTTTGAGATTATTAGAAGCTGTTTTTGAAGTTGCGGGGGCCGTCGTATCCTGAGACTTTTGCAAGTTCTTCTAAGGGCTGCTGTCCAGCGTAAAACTTGCCGTTGATCTCCCACGTGGGGAAGCCAAAGCCGCGACCTGTCTCTTTTTCAACCTTGGGCGCAATCTCTCGACACAGGTTTGCTTGAGGATTTTTGCCGTCTTCGGCACACTCAATCGAAGGCAAGTACTGAAGGGCTTCGGCTCCAAATAATTTCTTTTGCTCGTAGCAGTGAGGACACCAGTAAGCGCTATACATCTTGGCGTTGATATTTTTGAGATGTTGAGCGAGTTTGATTTCTGCTTCGCCTGACGTGTCTTTGACGGTAAAGAACGCCTGACCGTTGGCAGGCCCGATCGTATACTCGCCAGCCTTAGCTGTCGGAGCCGAGTAGACGGCCAGCGTCCCGACCAAAGTCACCATCCCTACCACAATGCCAATCATGAATAGCTGACCAATGTCTTGCCACGATCGCCCCACCAGCGTCAATACAAACAGCGCCGTCGCAAAAAGGGCAGAGGCGATACAGTAATAGCAAATCGTCTTTAGCTCAAAGGCCATGATGTACATCAGATAGCCGCTAAACAGCAGCATGGCCGTTGAGATTGCAAACAGCAGCAGCCACGTCCAATTGTCTAGACTAGTTCGCAGCGATTTATTATTTTCCGCACTCACGGCTAATGGCACCAGAGACAGCACTGCCACACTCGCGTAAGCAAGAAACCCAAATAAGGCAAGCGGCAGCCCAAATACGGTGGCGTACGGGCTAGAAAGCACCAAGTCACAGCCACCCGCCGGACAAGCCACTTCTCCGCCAAATAGCTTGGTCGCAGTGATGTAGCCTGTGATGATGGCTCCCAACGTGGCGATCGCACCAATGATCGGACGCGACCAGCGATGAATCCAAGGTGTAGAACGTCTGCGAATCATAATGTTTTGAACAGGAGTAGCTCGACTGTTAGCAAGGCATCGGTGACGACGATAAAGTCACTCCTTCTATTTTGACCGATCAAATCCACATTAAAAAGGTTGAGGTCGGTAAAAAGGTTAAGAGCGATCGCCCCCAGCTTAGATCAAAATGGTCAGAGTCGTCCAAGTTCAACCCTGGTAAAGCAACTGATTTGCGTTCTCAACCCTGCAACTTCAAAAATTAGCTTGCAAAGTGTTGCTAACTTTGCTACCTTAGTTAAGCGCTGAATCAAGCACCCCAATTCGCCGGGATAGCTCAGTTGGTAGAGCAGAGGACTGAAAATCCTCGTGTCACGAGTTCAAGTCTCGTTCCTGGCATCCAGTAAAACCAAGCCAAAAGTCCAGAGAGAAGCCCTTCTCAGCTTTGTTTTTGGCAATTTTATCTGGAAGCCTGACTTTTCTGATGGGTCTTTTTAGATGAATCTATACTGCATCAGGGTATAGATTGCGTGTTACGACAGGACTGAAAGCGAAGCGTTAGTAGGGAGTCTAACCCCTGTTTATGAGTGGTGTGGCATTGGTCAAGGCAACTAGAAATGGCGGCTTTGAACTGAGCGAAGTCAGCAGAATAGGTCGAGTACAAGCACTGCTTTTTAACAAACTTCCACAACCGCTCAATCAAATTTAAGTTGGGGGAATCAGGCGGTAGGTAGGGCAACTCAATTTGGAGCGAGGCGGCAAGCTCAGTGACGAGGGCACATTTTTGGTAACGGGCATTGTCCAGCACCAAGGTTATCGGGACACTCAGCCCTAAAGCCGCTAGTTTCCTTAACAACTCACAAACACTCTGGGCGTTGATGTAAGCGTCATTGGTCACGAGGACGAGTTCGTGGGTGAGGGCATTCATCGCCGCTAAGACGTTAAAGCGCTGTCGTCCTGCCCCCGTTTTGACAAACAAGCGATCGAAACACCACAAAAACCCCAGGTAGGCTGCCAAGACAAAGGGGGCGGCATCCACAAAAAACACGGCTCGCTTGCCCGCTTTTGCTTGCTCTAGGCGAGGCTCCAACTGGTTTTTTTATAGCCTCCTGCGCTTCTGGGTCGGCTTTGGCGGGAAGCACGCCGAACTCGACGATACTTCATGCCCATCCCTTGCAGAAATACTTGTACCTGGCTGCGACTGCGCCGAATCCCCGTCAACGCCTCTATCTTCGCCGCTGCTTGTGCCAAGCTTTGAGGAGGATGTGCCCTAAAGTAGGCTTCCAATGTGGTTTGGTGCTGCTTCAACTCACTTTGGGGTTGATAAAAGGTCAACACTTTCAGTCCGGCAATCCCCCTTGCTTGGTAGTCTTTGAGGTAGCTTCGTAGCGTGTTCTGACTCACCTGTAGTAGTTGTGCAATCTCCCAGTGAGGCTGTGAGTAGTTTTTGCAGCTTTACGGAGATCTAGAAACAGTCCGCTCCAATCGGGGTGTTATGTGTGGCTCGTCTCAACCGATCGCTCCCCCACTTCGCCAGCCCAACTCTCAAAAGACGAAGAACTCGACCTTCGCGGACGGCTTTAAATCCTATGCGACCCGTCACCTCCCAACCTTCACGAAACATCTGTGCCAAAGTCAACACCGATAAGTCCGCGCAACCGTGATCAATCACCTTGACTTTCGCAGTCACCAACCCGTTCTCGTTAGCGTTGGTATTCGGATGAACGACAACTCTGAGAGACCAAATTGATTGCTGTTCGGGCTGGCGGCATAACGGCACAGGTCAGCGGCTGTCGATCGACCCGAAACGCAGACGAGAAAAGTCTCAACAGTCCGCTGCACCGAGTTGTTGGGGAGCACCTTCGCACTCACCGAGAAACGCTTCGCGCAACACGACGAAGAACTCTGGTAAGAACGAGATCGACGCACCCACCCACACCGAAGCAAACAAAACGCGAAACTCTCAAACCAATCAGCGGAACGAGAGAACCGAGATGCTTTGCGCCCACCGCGAGAGGCTGCCCAACGGCAAAGGTCAGCGGCTGTAGATCAACCCGAAACGTAGACGAGAAGGACGAATCAGTCCGCTGCACCGACGGGTTGGGGAGCTTCTTCGCGCTGAACGAGAAAGGCTTCGCGCAACACGACGAAAAACTCTTGGCAAGAGCGCGATCGACGCACCCCCTATCAACGCAGCCAACCAAACGCGAGACGATCGAACTCACAAACAGAACGAGACAAGCCCGTCTCTCTGCGCTCACGGCGAGAGGCTGCCCAACGGCGCGGTTGAGCGGCTGCAAATAACCTCGTCAGCCAAATCAGCAGCTTTCGGCAGTCCGCTCCAACCGAATTGTTAGACCGCGCCGCTACCTTGATAGCTGCTGAACTGTCAATCTAAAACCTGAAGCTACACTGTAGAAGGTATCTAGCTCCTGAACATCTTGCAACAGTCTGTCATTATAGACAGCGAAATCGCGCAGAATGTCTTTCCCAGAAGTGTCCTTACCTTTAAGAGAGAGAATTCCAGTGATTACAGCAGCAGGGACACCACCAGGCTGAAAAGGATTACCGAAATCAACTTGAGCTAACAAACCTTTAGCGGTATCTCCTTGTACGGTAAATAACTGTTCCCCTTTAGCAAAAAGAGGTGAACCTGAAAGTGATGGTCTGGAGAACGTTACTTCTATTGGGGAAGAAACATCTAAGTTAATCAAGTTCCCCTCCTCTTGAAAACTGATGTTTTGTAGATTGGTGACAAAGTGGGGAGTTGGTGCTCCAATGGGGTTTGGTCTATTGGTTGGCGTTGCAACCTGCCAGGTAGAGTTGTTCTCGTAGGTAATCTTATTATCACCGCAGTAAGCAAAACCTGTTCTTGCTTGAACCGCACGATTAATTCGCTTTGCAATTGCAAAAAGTAAATCAGCACCTGCGTCTCCAGCACCCGTATGACATGAAACGATTGTCAAGATAGGATAGCTCTTTGATTGCAATCGCTGCAACTCTGGACCCCAATCGGCTTCATTCCATGTCATTAAAAACTTTCTTGAATCACTAGCATTTTGTCCTTCTCCGGTAATTAGCAACCCTTCATTTCCATGTCCAACGATTACAGGATTTTTTGAGCCAGAAGCGGTTGAAGTAAGAGGTAGACCCCCAACGAGATTGTTTATAGCAGCGGCTGTTGAATCATGCCGAAGACTACTCGAATAAGCTCCAGCAGCACAATTTAAAAATCCATTGTCAGGTGCGCTATCGACTGTGGCAAGTGTACCAACACCCAGAAGTTCAGGCTCGTATGTATATTCCATCGTTTGCTCCTTATTTAGAACGAAAATTCTCCAATTTCGTTTGTGCCACAATTACCTGTGCTCATGAAAGTAATGAAACCTAACAGCACAGTCGATCGGCAGCTAGTAATCTCAGAAACACACCAAAATTTTTTGACTATCCACTTCAACATAGTGTTAGTCTGACTTACAACACTTTAAAACCGAATAAAAAGCCGCAATTAAGAGTCTGAACTACGGGAAGTAGCGGTAATAGTTAGTTTCAAGGTATTCACAGTCACAAAACCACCATTGAAACCGTTTACTGTATCTAAAGTCCACGCTACAAAGCTAGTTTTAAGTTGTTCTTTGGCTTTTTGAATTGCATCAGCAAGTGCCTCCTGAAAATCTCCTCTTTCTGAAATACCTTCAAAGATTCCACGATCCAGAACTTTCTGCGAATCAACCTGTTCGCTAGAATCTACATAACGATGTAGTTCTGAAACTCTGGTTTTCACTATTGCTACTCGTCTAGCAGCATTGAACACAAGCTGCATCGTCCCTCCTTGTCCTGAATATAGGGTATCGATCAGTGCGAATTCCTTATCTCTATATTCAATCCATTTCAACTGGGCAGCTTTTAGAACTTCCTGACCTTGAAAATCAAGTCTTTGCCTCAGTTCTTTGTAAATTCTATTCAACTCCTCATCCCACTGGTCATATGCTCTGCGTAGACAATTCAGTTGACCGCTTGTAGATGGGTTCTTTCCTAGACAATCCTCCAACTCTTTATCGATAGGGTCTTGGAGTGCTTTGCCAATACTGGACATAATCACTTCGGTATTGACTTCAAGCGCAAAGTTGGCGAGAAATAATTTGACAAACTGTTTCCACTTATTAATCTTTTCACCACCAAATATACCTAATCGGGGTATATCTACTTGAGTTGTACCAATGCCGAATTGATTAAGGAGGGTAGGCTCAGGTGTTGCTAAACCATATTCCTCAGCCTTCTCACAAGCTAATTTGCGTGGAATGCTGTAGTTCCCAATCCATCTCTGCCCGTCTTTTGAGCCTTCAGAATCTCCTGCAAAAATAGACCAATTGAGTTTATTAGAGCTACCGATTCCGCTGCTGCACTCACCGGAGGCTAAGGTGCTGTTATAAATTGTTACTTCAAATATTTTCGCAATATAAACTTCGAGAAATGTCAGACGACCGGATGATGCTGGTTCCTGTAACCGCTTTGAAGAAATAGGTACAACTAAACGGCACGGACCACTTGTTAAGGGTTCTTCTCGACCTTCAGAAAGTACGATCTCCGAAAACTCAACTTGCAACTTTTCCCTAGAATCTGTAAAAATCTCAGACATTTTAAGAATCCTTGAAACTACAAGCTTTTGCGCTTTTCACCATGATTATTCCTTCTTAACCGATTGAATCCGGACGTTTTGGAAGGCTTGTGGCTTGAAATGAAATAACTACCAGTCGGAGCGCTTCACACTCCTCACGTCATCTAATAACCATGAAGATACCAGCACTAGGAAATTGAGCGGTCTAACTTATGTTTAGACTGATCTCGTCTATTTAACCTCCCTGATTCGGGTGATTAGGCTGAAAATTGTCTGGCTAACCCTCCCAAGGGGGCGATTAGGCTGAAAAACTTTCGGATAACTCCTCAAATCTCAGATTAGGGCAGACAAGATTCTGTATAACACCCCAAATTGGGAAGTTATACAGAATTACGCTTGCCCCGAAATAATATCTCTGAATCGAGAAAATAATCCCGTTGCTTTAGGAAATCTTCATAGTCAGTACGGAGTATCACGTTGTGGCATTTAGTGCATTAATACTATCAACCTCTCAGTAATCTGATCTATAGAACCGCGTCCCAAAAAACTGCTCGATCGAGTTCGTGATGCCATTCGACTAGAACACTACTCCTACCGCACAGAACAGAGCTACGTTGCCTGGATACGACGCTATATTCTTTTTCACCACAAGCAGCACCCCAAAGACATGGGCGTTGCAGACATTGAAGCTTTTCTCAGTCATCTGGCAGTCTCGGACCAAGTTTCTGCCTCCACTCAAAACCAGGCGCTCTGTGTCTTGACTAAAACGGCAGGTACAAGGAACGAGTCGATTCCCAAATGCCTGATTAACGTTTCTCCAAAAAATGGGGTATTCCAAAAAATCAAAAATCTGTGTAAGATGTCCGCAGGTGGAGATCACGCCCCGGAAATCTGATTTAGCCGATCAGACCTCCGAGGACTTCCACCTAAGTTACACGAACTAACTTCGGAGGCGTTCATGATTGTACTACGTCTGCTTTGCGATGGGATCTTGAAAGGTTGGAATCAAGATCCTGCATATACTTCACACAACTGGGGAACGTTTGAGCCGTCAGCGTTCCCATCCTCTTTGCACTAAACAGAGAGGACAAAACAACATGGCCGTTAGGAGACACCTTCCTGACTCGGTTTCGTTTAGCTTTGAGTTGCAATGCTCGTTAGTGAGACGATACCAAGTCACCGTTACCTTGGATTTGCAAGAACGATTAATCTTCATGCCCTCTGGCATTCTCTCAGACGTGAGAGATTGTATTGAAAAGTTTGTTGAACAATTGAGTGAAGTTGCCTCAAATCAATTAGCCTATCTCAAATGGGATGGCACGAGCGATTTGACGACTGAATATCAAGTGATTCGCGTGTTAGCGGGCTATCAAGTGCAACGTTCTCTGATGAAGTTCGATATTGTCATGGGCGCTGGTTCATTAATACATTTGGAGGAATTGCACAACAAAAAGACAATTCAACTGTAGAGGTTTAGAGAGTCGTCGATCGCATACTCCACTGATTTACGGCTCTCTAGTCCAGCTTCGCTGATTTATCTTTTCTAATCAGCCCCTAAAAATGACAGAAGACTCGCCATAGAGGGAATACTCAACTCAAAATTACCAGATTGCGAGGGTAGGAGATTGACTCAGGAACGTGCATTTTGGCTGGCTTGGGCGCAAATTCCCAATGTGGGGCCGATTTTGATTAAGCGACTCTACCAGGAGTTTGGCAGTTTGTCAGAGGCTTGGGATGCTCGCCCTGATCAACTTCTAGCTGTCGAAGGCATTGGACTATTGACCGCAGAAGCGATCGCCACCGATCGCCGCACCTGTCAGCCCGATCGCCTGCTCCAACAGCACGAACAAAAAAACTCACAGTTTTGGACACCCGCCGACCCCGAATATCCCGCTTTGCTGAAAGAAATCCCCGATCCGCCGCCCGTTCTGTATTATCGCGGCAAACCTTCGATGATCAAAGATCTGACAGATTTACCTGCGATCGCGATCGTCGGCACTCGTGACCCTTCTGACTATGGTCGCCGCTGGACGCGAAAAATAAGCGCATCGCTGGTACAAAATGGCTTCATCGTCGTCTCAGGACTGGCAGAAGGCATCGATACCGAAGCTCACCAGAGTTGTCTAGAAGCCAGCGGTCAGACAGTTGCCGTCTTAGGAACGGGTGTCGATGTCGTCTATCCGTGGTCAAATCGCAAGCTTTATCAAGAACTCATTGAGAACGGTCTAGCCTTGAGCGAATATCCCAACGGGACGCAGCCCGATCGCACTCACTTTCCTCGACGCAACCGGATTGTGGCAGGGTTATGTCGTGCAGTTTTGGTGATTGAGGCTCCCAAAAAATCAGGCGCTCTGATCACAGCTTATCTTGCCAACGATTATGGACGCGATGTCTATGCCCTTCCTGGCAGCCTCGACAATGCCAAATCAAAAGGCTGTCTGACCCTGATCAGCAAAGGCGCACAGATGATTCTCGGCGAGTCAGAACTGCTAGAACTATTGGGAACGATGCCTCAACTCGATGCCGCAAAATCTGCCCAACCCTTGTTGGAGTTGAGTGCTGAATTGGCTCAAGTATTGCAATCAGTCGGCACGATCGTCACCCAATCCAATCTCGAATCGGCTGCCTTTGATGCGATTGTTCAGCAAACAGGCATGGCCGCCGGACTCGTCTCCAGCGCTCTGTTTCAGTTAGAAATGTTGGGCTTAGTGTCCCAATTGCCCGGAATGCGATACCAAACGCTTTAGGAGAGTTTCTTTAATAGATTTACCCATCTGGTTAAAGATTTTGTTGTGCCCAAAGTGCTGCTTGAGTCCGATCGCGCAACCCTAACTGAGACAAAATGCGAGACACATGATTTTTAACCGTTCCCTCAGCAAGATGGAGGCGTTGGGCGATTTCTTGATTGGTGTTTCCTTGAGAAATTAGGATGAGAACTTCGTGTTCACGATCGCTAAAAAGATGTCGATAATCTTGCTTTGGCAGAGGGACAGAAATCTTTGAGAACACCTTAGACGCGATCGTAGGGCCGAGTTGACTATGCCCCTGATAAACCGTACGAATCGCTGCGGCTACTTGAGCAGACGGCGTACTTTTGAGCAGATAGCCTAACGCCCCAAACTGAAGGGACTGCCACACATATTCATCTTCGCTAAAGGTCGTAAAAATCAAAATCCGAATCCACGGATAGCAGTGATGAATCTCACGAGTCGCCGTCACGCCATCGCAGATCGGCATTCGCACATCCATTAAAATCACATCGGGCTGAAGTTGAGCCGTGAGCGCGATCGCGACCGTTCCATTCTCCGCTTGTCCGACAACCTGCAAATCGTCTTCTAACTCCAACAAGTCAGCAAGTCCTTGCCGAAAAAGAGGCTGATCATCGACCAACAACAATCGAATCATTGTGGAATTTTTACTCGAAGTTGGGTGCCCTGTCCAAGTTGACTATACAGCGTAAACTCGCCGCCCAAGAGAGAAACGCGCTCCTCAATGCCCTGCAAGCCGAAGCCCGATCGCGGTTTTTCAAGCTCAAATCCTCGACCATTGTCGTCGAGTTCGATGATTAACGTGTTGGCACCTGTCCCAGCGTGAAGACTGACCGAAGATGCATGGGCATGTTTTTGAATGTTCGTCAAACCTTCTTGAATAATGCAATAGAGCGGATGACTAATGTTGAGCGGCAGATCGGGCAAATCGAGATCGACGTGCATTGCAAACTGCTGCGATTGATTAACCTGCTCGACAAGGGTGGTCAAGGCTCGATTGAGATTAAACGTAGGCTGTCGAATCGTCTGCACCGTCGATCGCACATCTTGTAAACACTGACTCGATAAGCGTTTGGCATTCTCTAGAGCCTGTAGCGCTTTTTCGGGGTTGCGCTGTTGTAGCCGTTGAGCAACTTCTATCTGAATGTCTAGCGTGGTCAACGTGTGACCTAATGAGTCATGAATTTCGCGGGCGATGCGCGATCGTTCTAAACTGGCTGCGAGGGTTTCAACTTCTGTAGCAAGCAGTTCTGAGGTTTGTCGGCTTTTGCGCTCTGCCATCACCAACAAACTCATCAAAATTGAGAAGATGCAAGCGCCCAGATAATAAGCGATGTTTCCCATCAAAATGAGCTTTGGGGCATCAGGCACCTGAATTCCGTTCATTGTCAGCATCTCAGAAAACTGAGGAATGCTCCAGAGCGTGCCCACGACATAAAAAATGCTCGTTAATGCAATCGTTAGAACAACTTCTTTGAGATTGAGTAAGAAGCAGCTTTTGATAATCGACCAGTGTAGGATTGCTGCGATCGGACTCACCAACGAAAGCCAAATCGCCAGAATTAGATTGATCGAGACATAGATTCTTCTTTGACTAATCGAACCATTAATCGGAATAAAAAAGCTGAGAATAATATAGGCAACGCTGGCAATGCAGGTTTGAAAAGTGAGCGTTTGTGGATAGGCATAGCCTTCGCCTACTAATCCTAATAGCAGCCCAACACCGATCAAGCTCCAATCGAGATAACGTAGGGTTAGACTCAATGATTTTGGAGAACTGGTATCTAGCTGGATGGGCGATCGCATAATCCACACACGACTTCTTTCCCACGATTTTAGACTGAAATAATTCTGTTAGATCATGACTTTCGTCACGAGTTTAAACTCCAAACGTCATTGAGTTTCATGACTCTCAGAAATGGTCTTTTGAGTGTATCATCGCTATACTGAACTCGTCGCAACGTTTACCCATTTCATCAATGGTAGCATTCTTATACTTTTCTAATGCGATTCGTCACTCTGTTAAGCTTTCTATTTCTATTAGCATTCTCATGCTGTGTCACGCTTGCAGTACCAATGCGCCAAACTCTTCTGCCGAAAACCCAGCACAAGCAGCCGCGATCGAGTCAGTCGTTGCTTTGGGACGGATTGAGCCAGAAGGCGAAGTGATCAAACTATCAGTCCCCAACGCCCAAGATAGCCGGGTCAATCAAATCCTGGTTAAAGAAGGAGAGTTTGTGCGAGCGAATCAAGTGATTGCTATTTTGCAGGGCATCGATCGCCGAGAAGCTGATCTGCGAGATGCTCAAGCCGATGTGCGTCTACGAATCGCAGAACTTGAAAAAGTAACGCAAGGTGATGCCAAAAAAGCTCAGATTACTGCCCAGCGTGCTGCGATCGAGCGATTAGAAGCCCAACTCAAGGGGCAAATTCTCCGACAACGAGCCGCGATCGCCAGCGCGGAAGCTACCCTGAGAGAGGCGCGGCAGACCCTCGATCGTCGCCAATCTCTATTGAGAGAAGGAGCCATCAATCGAGCCGATGTCGATGTTGCTCGACGAGATGTCGCCACGGCTCAAGCCACGCTAACCGAACGCACTGCCGAACTCACCCAAACCACCACGACCCTGACCGCAGAGATTAATCAAGAGCAGGCAAAACTTGCCGAGTTGCAGGAAGTTCGCCCTGTGGATGTGGAGATTGCCCAGGCTCAATTGGAGAAAGCCTCGATCGCCGTTGAGCAGCAACAAGCGAATGTAAGAGATGCCCAAGTGCGAGTTCCGATCGCGGGACAGATTCTCAAAATTAATACCCGTGTTGGTGAGCAGGTCAACACCACCCAGGGAATTGTCGAACTCGCCCGCACCGATCGTATGTTTGCGATCGCAGAGATATCAGAAACAGACATCGCCAAAGTCCGATCGGGACAACAAGCGACGATTACCAGCGAGTATGGTAGTTTTGCAGGCGAGATTAAGGGAGTTGTTGAGCAGGTTGGCTTACAGATTGGCAAAAAGTCACTTCAAGATGCCAGCGCTGTTAATAGTCCTGTGATTGATCAAAATGCGCGAGTGATTGCCGTTAAAGTCAGAATTAACAAAGGTGATAACGCAAAAGTTGCATCACTAACGAACATGCAAGTGAAAATCAAACTAGAAATTTCTAAAAACGCGAACCCTGGTCAAACTGATCAAATTCCGACGGGTCGCGATCGCTAATCAATTAAGTCTTTTAACCTTTTGCCCTTATGAAACTGAGCAAGTTTGCTGTCTTTAAAGAGCGTCCTTTGGCGTGGTCACAGCTATCGCATCAAAAAGTCCGGTTGACCGTTGCAATGGGCGGAATTGCCTTCGCCAATGTGCTGATTTTTATGCAGCTAGGATTTTTGTCACTCTTTAGCGGTGGCGCGACTGTTTTGCCTAAAAGCCTCAAAGGAGATTTGTTTTTATTGAATCCGAGCACAGAGTTTTTAGGAGCAAATGGGTTCGATCTCATTCGTCTCTATCAGGCGGCAGGAGTCAAAGGCGTGGCTGCTACAACTCCCCTCTACATTTCGCCCACATCCTGGTCATATTCTGCCGAAAAAAAGTCGTTTGAAGGGCGAGTTTATGCCTTTAACCCAACTCAATCGGTTTTTAATATTCCAGAGGTGATTGAGCAACAGCATCGTCTGACGGTTCCTAATCAGATTTTGTTTGATCGATTGGCTAAACCTGATTTTGGCCCGATCGTTCCACTGTTTGAGCAAACAGGATCGGTGAAGGCTGTTCTCAACAATCGTCGGGTGTCAGTCGTCGGACTGTTTAGTCTAGGAAACTCTTTCTTTTTGGGATCAGGCAACTTAATCATGAGCGAATCCACGTATGCCGAGTTGTTTGGGGCAACAGTGCTGCAACAAGTCAGTATTGGCATCATCACACTAGAGCCAGGAGCCAACCTTCAAGCGGTCAAAGCAGGAATCGAAGCCAACGTCCCCGGCATCAAAGCCTATACCCACAAAGAACTCATTGATAAAGAACTAAAATTTCAGGAAACAACCGCAGTCGGGCCGATTTTTGGGTTTGGCACCATCATGGGATTGATTGTAGGAATTGTTATTGTCTATCAAGTCTTATATGCAGACGTGAATGATCATTTAGCAGAATATGCAACGCTAAAAGCGATGGGTTATTCTGATATCGCACTCTTGATTGTGATCTTTCAAGAAGCGATGATCTTAGGCGTGCTGGGGTTTATTCCAGGATATGCCGCTTCGTTGGGAATGTATGCGTTTTTGGGTCAATTGACTCGATTAGAACTGATCATGAGCCTTGAGATTGCAGTGACTGTTTTTGCATTAACGCTCGTGATGTGTCTGGTCTCCGCCGCGATCGCCTCTGGAAAACTTCGCTCCGCAGATCCCGCAGATGTGTTTTAGAGTATGCCGATGTCTCCCGTAATCTCAATTCGCAATCTCAATCATTACTTTGGTGCCAAAGACCTGCGAAAGTCAGTGTTGACAGACATTAATTTTGAGGTACAGTCTGGTGAAATCGTGATTTTGACCGGCCCATCGGGTAGCGGCAAAACGACACTGTTAACCTTGATTGGGGCACTGCGATCGCTGCAAGAAGGTAGCCTGACCGTCCTCGATCAAGAACTCAAAAACGCAAACAAGCAAAAATTAAGGCAGGTGCGAAGTCAGATCGGGTTTATCTTTCAATCTCACAATTTGCTCAAATGTCTCAAAGCGTGGGAAAACGTTGCCATGTCGCTGAAACTACATCCACAAATTGCACTGCCCGATCGCCAAGCTCGATCGCTGTCAATGTTAGCGTCAGTTGGCTTGCAGTCCCGCGCTCATTACTACCCCGAAAATCTGTCTGGCGGACAAAAGCAACGAGTTGCGATCGCCCGTGCTTTAGTCAGTCATCCCCAACTCGTCTTAGCGGATGAACCGACCGCTGCACTGGATAGTCAATCGGGGCGCGACGTAGTGACGATTATGCAAAAACTTGCAAAAGAACAAAACTGCACGATTCTACTCGTGACCCACGACAATCGAATTCTTGACATCGCCGATCGCATTGTCCACATGGAAGATGGCCAATTGGTCAGCGATCAAGCAACCGTTGAAAAGTTGACGCATTAGTTAGTTGACGCATTAGTTAGATCGTTCCTTATTCAACTGTTAGGAGCGCATTTCTAATAAAACGTGAATTCGATAGAGTTTTTTCGCCTCGTCATTGAGGGATTCGCCCCCTAAATCCCCCATTCTGGGGGACTTTGAATCAGCATCATTTCTTTAAGCTCTGGAACTTTTTCTGGGTCGAAGTCCCCCAATTTTGGGAAATTTAGGGGGCTGAAGGCGATTCTAACGAAGCGAGTCCCTCTCATCGAACTGACGTTAACAAAAGCTCAAAGAGATGCAAATATTACTCCGACAATCATGATACCAAATTGATCTTTGAGTGCTACAGATCTTGGAGAGCAACCTAAATCCCCCACTTGTGGGAGACTTCAAGCCAAAGCAGTATCGGATTCTCAAAGTCCCCCAGAATGGGGGATTTAGGGGGCGAAGGATCTGTAGCATTAACAAATTGATTGGGTATGAGAGTGCATTTTTGAGGCTGAAACCCTTAAACATTTTAGATTGCCTCTAATAACTTTCATCGCCGGGTTAATATGAAGTGGCTTTATCGTGGCTTCGGAACTAGAGGCTGTGTGACCCGATCGTTTCCCAGTTCCTTGTCAAATCGACTGCCCAAAAACTGCCCAAAAATCTAAAGTTATTGAAAACGAATCCACGGGAATAGAGTTCGCCTTATATTCTGGACTTCGTTAGCGCATTAGTCTGGAGACATTAGTCCAGAGACCCAAAGTGTTTTCCTGTCTAAAGTCTAGAGTCCAAAGTTCAAAGTCTGTTATGAACAGCGTAAATTACAGAAAGGAGCTACTCAATGCAGATCAAAGACTCGATCGCCCTCGTTACAGGCGCAAACGGCGGGATTGGCACTCAATTTGTAGAAGCCCTGAAAGCAGGAGGAGCCGCCCGAATTTATGTCGCTGCCCGTAGTCCTCAAAAAGTAGCCGCCCTCGTTGCCCTTGATCCAGACTGCATTATTCCTGTTCAGCTAGACGTGACGGACGTGCAATCGGTAACTCAAGCTGCCGCCCAATGTCCAGATGTCACCCTGCTGATCAACAACGCCGGAACCTCACTCAATCAGGGGGTGATTTCTGCCCCCAGTCTCGACGATGCTAGAGCCGAAATGGAAGTCAACTACTTTGGTATGTTGTCGATGTGTCGGGCTTTTGCCCCAGTGCTTGAGAAAAATGGGGGAGGCGCGATCGTCAACATTCTCTCGCTGCTGGCTCGGGCCCATTTACCGTTTAGTGGCTCATACAGTGCCTCCAAAGCTGCCGCTCTCTCAATGACTCAAGGAGTCCGCGCAGAACTGGCTGCCCAAGGAACGTTGGTTGTTGCAGTTTTACCCGGAACGGTAGACACGTCGCTTGCCAAAGATTGGCCCGATCCCAAAGTCTCGCCAACTGAAGTGGTTAAAGTCGCCCTGCAAGCGGTCGCCGATGGAGTCGAAGATGCCTATCCAGGTCAGCAAGCGATCGAGGTGTCAGCCCAGTTACTCTCCAATCCCAAAGGAGTCGAGAAGTATATGGCCACCTTTCTACCAGGAGCCTCTTACGCGGGCGTGCAGGCTTAAAACTTGAATTAATAGATCGACTACATTAGCAGGACAAGACGATGAAATCTCAATGGGATTGTTTCCTCCAAAACTTAGGCGAATGGCACGGCTCATTTACGCAACTGTCGCCCCAGGGAGAAACCTTGAGTGACACGCCTTCTGTATTGAGTTTGGAACTAGACGATCGCCAAACGGTGCATCTAAATCTACGTCGAGCAGGTAAGCCAGAAGTCAAGTCATCCTACACAACCGTGGGCGGCGGTTTGAAGTTTTTTGAGACGGGAGCCTTTTCGCAGGGGCCGATTCAGATGGCTCCGTTTTCACAGTTTGGAGGAGAATTGGCGCTGCTGTATGGCGATCGTCGTCTCCGGCTAGTACAACTCTTTGATCTCGACGGCCAGCTTGACTCATTGACGTTGATCCGAGAAAAACGCACGGGCAGCAAAACACCCGAACGATCGCCCTTAACCTTAGAAAGTTTGATTGGAGAATGGCACGGGTCAGCCATCACCATTTATGCCGACCTGCAAGAGCCGCAAACCTACTCAACTGCCTTGAGCCTGCATCAAGACGGCGACAAGATCACGCAAGCGATCTCTTTTGGTGACGGTCAGATTACTTCGATCGGCACGATTCATGGTTCAAGATTGCTGTTCGATCGCGGCTCCCAACCCGTACAGGTTCTCTTTCTTCCCGACGGCGCGTCTTCAACTTGCCCGATACAGATCAGCAAAGGTCAGCCGCTATTTTTGGAAGTGGGATGGCTCTTAGAATCGAATCTGAGACAACGGTTAATGCGTAGCTACAACAGCAAAGGCGAATGGGTCAGCCTAACATTGGTAACCGAAGAAAAAATGAGTGAAGGTTGAGCGACCCCCTGCGGACAACTTGAAGCGATCGTAGTTATCTATTTTCACCCCGCTCTAGTACTGTAAGTTCTTTTATAAAGAAGTAATGTAAAACAAGTAGTGTTCTACTCAAGCGATTAAGTGTGAATATCAAACTAAAACATGAAATAACGGTTTCTACCAATAGCTGCATTCTCCTTGCAATTTAAAGCGCGATCGCTTCGAGGTTGAGTCTAAGTTTAGCTTCTAGTTCACATCTAGTTTAAACCTCTTTGATCATGACGGTTTAACCATGAGCAATAGACTTTATTGGAAATAGGAAGGTGTAGCCAGTAAAATAGTGCCAGTGTCCATT
>NZ_JBJPHS010000024.1:0-35264 GCF_052939495.1 Phormidesmis sp. 146-12
CGGCGGGAAACCCAAGGTTCAAAGTCCCCCAATTTTGGGGGATTTAGGGGGCGAAGAGATTAACACTTCCCACAGATTCATCCCTCCAATCAGCAACGCCGAATTTCCCTACTTGGGCAGATGTGACGGGCGGCGACGATCGCTAAACTCGCGATTCATGCAGGTTGATGCAGATTGAACGATAGTGTTTGCATTGGGGCTGAATGTTTGCGACAGATAACGATTTTGTTTAATTTGCGATTCTAAGCTGCGAGCCTGGAATAAATGTGTTTTCATGGCGTTGTTTCCTGTTGTCCGATGTCCCAACTTTGAGGTCTAGCCTTCATGAGAAAGTTTTTTCAGCAGATCAGCTTGATTGCGATCGGAGTCATGCTGTCATTTCTGCTTGTCAGCTATCAGGCAAACGCTCAAGCCCCCTCGATGCCCAAACCTACAGCGGCTCCAGCGGCTTCTGCGGGACTGAGCGCTAATCCTGCGGTGTTGCCCCCTCTGCCTTATGCCTACGATGCATTAGAACCTTATATCGACGCGCAGACGATGCAGTTGCACCATGACAAACATCATGCAACCTATGTCAAAAATATGAATGATGCCCTCAAAGAGTATCCCGATCTGAGCAAGCAAACGGTTGAATCGCTGCTGCAAAAACTCGATCAGGTGCCCGAAGCGGTTCGCACTAAGTTTCGCAACAATGGCGGTGGACATGTCAATCACTCGATGTATTGGCAAATCATGAGTCCCAAAGGCGGTGGCGCACCCACAGGCGAGCTTGCCCAAGAAATCACCAAAACCTTTGGCAGCTTTGAGAAATTTAAGGAACAGTTCAATAAAGCAGGAGCCGATCGCTTTGGCAGTGGATGGGTCTGGCTGGTGCACGATCGCAGTGGCAAACTTCAAATCATGTCAACGCCCAATCAAGATACGCCTGTGATGGAAGGCCTATACCCAATCATGGGCAATGATGTCTGGGAGCACGCCTATTACTTAAAGTATCAAAACCGTCGCCCTGAATATTTGAGCAACTGGTGGAACGTAGTCAACTGGACAGAAGTCGGACGGCGCTATTTGCAAGCAAAGGCAGGATAACTGAATAGCTCTGATGCCCCCGAATTCAATTAACGTCATTTGGACAATTATTAACTCACTAGGGACTGTGGGTCTAATAAAACCGACAATTGCTTAGAGTGGATTGAGAGACGCGAAACGCACTAATTTCAATCATTGGCGGTGCGTTTCGCGATTACTCAACCTACGCTACAAAATTCGATATTATTTAATTCTCATTCCTAAGAGTGTTGACTTGTAATCCATTCAAGCTTTCTATTCCAACGTCCCTCACTTGCAGATTTAGGTTCTTTCTTGTTGAAACATTGCACTGAAGGATTGCATTGAATTCACGTTAAAATCTGCATATTCTATTCAATCTGTTTTATTTAATGTGATGCCGATGTTTGCAGGAAAACGACCCACAACGCTAGGGGTAAAAGATGGTCAATTGTCACCCTGTCCCGATACGCCCAACTGTGTGTGTAGTCAGGCCGGAGACGCAGAACATCAGATTGCCCCTTTGAGCTACTCATCTGCACCAGAGCAGGCGATCGCCCAACTCAAACAAATCATTGAGTCGCTGCCCAAAACTCAAATTGTCATCGAGCGCGAAGACTATCTGTATGCCGAGTTTACCAGCGCCCTAATGGGATTTGTAGATGACGTAGAGTTTTACCTCGATCACTCTGCCAATGTGATTCAGGTGCGGTCTGCGTCTCGATTGGGCAAAAGCGATCTGGGTGTCAATCGTAAACGGGTTGAGCAGATTAGAACCCTACTGGCTAATTTGTAGAATCTTTCTACAAGATCTGTTCTAAAGGGTCTTGTAGAGGTGCGTCAAACCGTTTTCCCCAAACTTCTGCATTCTTTAAGGGAACCCCAATTCGTGACGCGCTTTTATCTAACCAGTCCGGCTCTCAACGCACGCACGGCTACCTGAGTACGATCGTCTGCACAGAGCTTGTTTAGAATATTTCGCACATGGGTTTTGACCGTGCCAACCGTAATGTACAGTTTCTCTGCAATTTGAGCGTTACTGCATCCATCGACAATCAGTTTGAGAACTTCTAACTCTCGCTCTGTTAGGGGATACGTTAGCATCATTTCGCTGTCTTCATTGGAGAGGCGATTGATGTTAATCGTGCTGTTGACAGAATTTTTGCTGGAAGTTGGTGGCTCTTGTTGAACCTGATGTAAGACAATTCTGGCGATCGCCGGATCGACCCAGGCGTTTCCTTCGGCAGTTGTTCTCACGGCATCTGATAAGCGCGTCAGACTGGCATCTTTCATGCAGTAAGAATCTGCTCCAGCCGCAAAGGCGGCCAAAACGATCTCCTCGTTGTCTTGCATCGTCATGATCAAGATTTGAGTTTTGGGAGTTCCATCTGCGGTTGGCTGTGACTGCTTAAACTGCTGAGTCAGGTCGATTCCAGTCATATCCGGCAGACCCACATCAACGATCGCCACATCAGGACGGGTCGCTTCGAGCATTTTTAGTCCCGATCGGCCGTCTCGCGCCTCACCCACAATTTCAATTTCTGGCTGCTGTTGTAAAACGGCACGAATACCAAATCGAGTAAGGTCATGATCCTCGATTAAAGCCACACGAATGGTGTCCATCGCTAACTCTCCAAGCTCTGCCATAGCGCAGATACAAACTATCAACAAGGTGTCTGAGAAGAAGACTCTTAAACTACAAGAATCCCTCTAGTTTCAAATCCTAAAAGGTTTCTTCAAAGTTTTCTGTCTATCTTGAGATAGAGCTTGTTTAGCCAAGAAAAAGTTTAGAAAATGCTTTGCTCTCGGTGAAGTTAGCTTTTCGGGATTTTAAGTGAAATTTTTAGTTGAGATCAGGGTGAAGAATTGTTTGAACTCTTGTTAACAACTCATCAAATACAACAGGTTTGTGAATCAACCCATTGACACTAACTTCATCCACTTGAGGTAGAGAATTTGAGTCGTACCCTGTTACTAACAAAATGGGAATAAAAGGAAGCTGCTGGTTTTTACGAATATGTTTTGCAACTTCATAACCATTCATGCCTGGCATCATCACATCTAGCAAAACTAGATCAGGCGGTTCTAACTCAATTTTTTCGAGTGCGGAATAGCCACTGTCTGCGACTTCGACCTGGTAGCCTTCAAGTTCTAGAAGAGTTTGCAGTAAGAATGAGTTGTCGGCAACATCATCAACGACAAGAATACGGTCAACCACAGAATTGTTAAGTAGAGAGCAGTTCATCGCTCGTATGGGTAGAAATACTAATTAGCTTAAATTATGCCCCCTTAAGCGATCGTAACGCCTCTTACGGAAGACGCATTGTGCTCGATAAATTCTGAAACGATCGCGGTGAACTTCTCTGGATACAATAGATTCCACTCATGGTATCCCTCTTCGACGATCGTTAGTTTGGAGTGTTTGATACGGCGATGAAATTCTTGACCAGACGAAAGGGGAGTTGTCAGATCTTTTCGTGACCAGAGTAACAAACAAGGAGCCTGAATTTGAGAAAGCAGCGGGGTGAGGTCTTTTTCTAATGAAAGAAATAGCGCTTGAATAAAGTTGCCAGTGTTAAAGACTAAATTAGGCAGAAAGACTTGAGGAATCTCAACGAGTTGTAACTGTAGTTTGGGAATTGATATCTGTAAAGGCATCTCGATCACTCGGCGCAATAGCACTTCTGGAATAGATCCGGAGGGGATTCCTGTAGAGCCAACCAGCACCAGACTTTGAATTTTCTTGGGTGCAAAAGAAGCGATCGTGACCCCAATTCCGCCTCCAAAGGAGTGACCGACTAAATGAACTTTTGGAATGGCGATCGTGTCTAAAAAAGAAACCAAAATATCTGAGTAATGGGCGTAGCTTTCGACCAGTTCGGAGCGTGTTGATCCGGCAAAGCTAGGTAAGTCTGGGGCAATAACGTGATGGTTTTGAGACAGAAGTGTGAGAATTTCGTGATAAGGCTGCGCTGAGATTCCCCAACCGTGTAGAAATAGAATCGGCGGAGTTTCTCTAGACGGATCGCTTTCTAAATAGCGAATTTTGCACTCTTTTAGATCGACCTGCTTGGAAACTAAATTTGGTTTCAAGGTGAATCTTCCTCTTCAAATTTAGCTTGATCGTAGCGATCGTTACCTCATTTTTCTTCACCCTTTATGATGAGCAGAGATTAATACATCTGATTGGCAATCTCTAACTTTTGGAAGACAGTGGCTTGGGTCGGGCGCGATCAAAAAGCAACCAGCCTCCAATCATAAATAGAACTCCCAGAGCCAAAAATCCCATATCCCAGGCGGTTTGATGCGGCCCATACTTAACGTGATGAATGCCCAAGATCTGGTGATTAATTAAGCCTTCGATCAAGTTAAACGAGCCGAATCCGAAAAGAACTAAACCACTGAGAAATTTGGGCGACTCAGGTAGCTGCGGTCTGGCCCACCACAAGAGAATGAGTCCAGCGATCGTCAATCCATAGGCTCCCAGGTGAAAGATTCCATCCCAAAAGGTGTTGGCTTCGAGATCAGCAAGGCTATCAGTCGGACGAATACTTGTCAGCAAATGATGCCACTGCAAAACTTGATGTAAAACGATTCCATCAAAAAATCCTGCGAATCCCATGCCCAATAGAATTCCTCCAGCGGTGGCTAGTCTAAAATCTGGATGCGTTGCTACATTAGGTTCGATTGTTTTCATAACTCGTTACTGATTTTTATTTAAGAAGTTGATTGCAAATAAGCCGCAACTTCAAACGCAAACGTATCACCATGACTCACATAATGTACACGGTCTGATAATCCAGCTTGCTCAACGGCCTGCACAAATTCTTCTAATGGTGACTTGAATACGGTGTAGTCATTAAAGTGAATGGGAATGGCCCGACGAGGAGAAATAATTTTAATCATCTCGACTCCTTGCTGAGCATCCATTGTGACTAAAATTCCAAAGGCTCTGGTGCCTCCTAGATGCAATAGGGCCAGATCCACATTCGTGAATCGTTTTGGAATCTCTCTAATCTGGTCATAGACTAGCGTATCGCCTGTGATGTATAAGCGAAATTTGGTGTCTCCAGGGGTTGGCTGAAACTCCAACATACTGCCCATGACATTGGGAAGCAGCGCGGACATGATTCCGGGGCCATGTCTCCCAGGCATCGCCGTGATCTTTAGCGAAGCAGTTCCCTTGTTAACGGTTAGCGTGTCCCAGGTGTCGAGTGGATAAATTTCACGAAAGCCGATTTTTTTCAGCGATTTCTCAGCGTGATGAGTCGTGACGATCGCCACTCCTTTATCTAGTTTTTCTTCGGCAATACGATCGAAGTGGTCATCATGTTTGTGAGACAACAAAACGAAATCGATCGGGGGCAAGTTTTCGATGTCGATCGCGGGGTTAGTCTGCCGAGTCGAGGTTAACCCGTATCCCAGGTGAATGTGATCGCCCTGATGCAAAAAGTTGGGGTCGGTCAAAATCGTGAATCCGGCATAGCGCAGAATTACGGTGGCGGTGCCGATGAAGAAGATAGAACCCCGTTCAAAATCGGGTGGCTCGGTGCCAGCAGGCAAGGTGAGGCTGTTTCCTTGAGTCATGGCTTTTGCAGATTCTTGACTTAAAGCGTAGGTGCGATCGCGTTCCTTAACTCCTATCCAAAGCAGGAGATGTAGCGCCAATTCCTCCGTCCTTTTGCCATAAAATCTACGTCAATTCGATGAAACGCTTTGCTCTAGTCACCTTTTGAGCAATGGCCCAGATCTCTCATCAGTAAGATTTGAACTAAAAATTTAACCCGCGAAGGCGGGTTTTGTTCTCATAGCTGCGAATTAATTCGCCAGGTTTATCAAATCCACAGTCGTTACCCAGCCGATCGCCGCGCAGGAAGTTTCAGCAATTTCTTGACCATCGTGGGAATGTCAGAGGGGCGATCGACAATGGGAATTTTGGCACGTTTGAAGGCGCTGACTTTACTCTCGGCAGTGCCAATATCTGGGCCAAAATCTGCCACCTGCAAATCAATGATTGCGCCAGCATGACCCATTCTTCTTCCTCTGGGGGCGCTTCTGCCAGCAATATAAGCAACCACAGGCTTATCGATCGCTTCTGCAATGTAGTGGGCGGCGGCTTCTTCGCTGTCTCCTCCAATCTCGCCGACCAAAACAATCACATCCGTCTGCTCATCTTCGTCGAGAATCTGGAGCCATTGTGGAAATGACGAACCGACGATCGCATCTCCTCCGATACTGACGGCGATCGATTGTCCCAGTCCAGCTTGTGTCAGCGACCAGGCGACTTCATAGGTCAAGGTGCCGCTCCGACTGATCAATCCAATCGAGCCAGGGCTGTACAGTTCGGGAGGATGAATACCCAGCAGCACTTGACCCGGCACAATCACACCGGGACTGTTTGGGCCGACAATTAGCGTTTCGGTCGCTTCTGCCTTGCGAATCAGCCGCACCATATCCAACGGAGGCATTCCCTGACCGATCAACACAATTTGGCGGACTCCAACCGCGATTGCTTCTAAAGCAGCATCCAGCGCTGAATAGGGAGGATTGCAAATGATTGCCGTGTCGATCGCACCAACCAGGGGAAGCGCCTGCTCCAGCATGTCAAACACTGGGATCTCATGCAGCATCTGCCCTCCAAATCCTGGACTGATCCCTGCAACAATATTGGTGCCGTAGGCCTGCATTAAAGGAGCATAGGTAATGCCCAGAGGTTCCATGATGCCCTGCACGACAACTTTACTGTGTGGGGTGAAATTCATAAAATTCTAAGAAGGTGGATAAAGGAGTGAGTCAATTGAAAGTCTTTTGCTTGTAGGAGCGTTTGAGTAAATAGCTTTTGAGTAAGTAACTATAGAATGACCAGAATGGGGATGCAACTCTCCCTAAAACAGGTTTTGGGGCAGGCGTGTCAGAAGTTCCTACGCACAAAGATGGAGAGGTTTTCGGCAATTTGGCATAGTTGATCGAGAGGCTATGACTGGTACTATGACGCAGCAAGGTTTAAATTTCTGCTGAGTCGATCACAATTTTTGAAGTTTCTAAGCTGAAAGACTAATGACTCAAACTTTCAGCGAAAGATCCGTAGAAGTACTTATTCAACTGTAAGTTAAGAAGCGCTTAATTTTTGATTAAGTCCCCTTTTTATTTGACTTGCAGAGCGCGATCGCTTGAGAAACGGCGGTATCCAAATCTTCGCTAACAAAGGCCTGAGTGGCAGACAGGCGCTCATTTGCCTCAGATAGATGAGACCCGACTAAACGGGCAACCAGAATTGGAGGGCGATTGGCTCGATTGAGTGTCAAGTCATCTCTTGCTTCGCTGATATTGCGAATGTTGTGGGTGTGGCGTTGTAGAAACCGCGCGATCGCCGCTGCCAATTCGTCACAAGAAACCGTCCCACTAATCAAGTTGATCAAAATAACGCGCACTTGTTTGTTTTGAGCAATCAGATCCAACCCTTGCTCTAGTCGATCTGAGAGAGAATGTTTGAGCCAGATGTTGTGAGTCTCGCCGCCAATATTCATAAAGCTGGCTGGTTTTCCTCCTGACTGACACACAAGATCCATTGTGGCCATCGTTAGCCCTGCGCCGTTACAGAGAATGCCAATTTGCCCTTCGGGATCAAGGGTAGAACTGACTTCGGGAAGACGATCGGGGACGGGGACGATCGGCTTAGAATGCATAGCCGCCAACGCCGGATGTCGAGCCAGTGCATCATCGTTGACGGTGACTTTGCCATCAAGGGCCATCACTTCACCCGTCGGACTCACGCCCAGAGGATTGATTTCGACCAGATCCAGGTCTTTGTCTACAAAGAGACGATACATCTTTTCGACGATCGCGCTGACGGAGTTGATCAAGGCTCCCTGCAAGCCCATTTTGAGAGCGAGACGACGCGCATAAAAAGGTGAAAATTCTTGATCGACGACGACATGCTGCATTTCATCGATCGCCGACTGCACATCAATACCGCCTTTTTGCGACCCCAACAGAACCGGACGACGAATGGATCGGTTTAGCACAACTGCTAGATAAAGTTCTTGGTCAGAATTGTATTTGGCCTCGGCTAACAGCACCTTGGGATATTCTCCCAAAATGGGCAAGTTAAAAATCGTTTGCGCGGCGGCCACGGCATCGATCGTATTCTCGACAAATCGCACTCCCCCCGCCCGGCCGCGTCCCCCTGTATAAACCTGAGATTTGATCACGACAGGATAGGGAATTTTTAGCGCTTTGAGATCTCTGGGACGATCGATTTTTTGGGACGGCAAAACGGGGATGCCCATCTCCCGAAAGAGTTCTTTAGCTTGATATTCGAGAAGATCCATTGCAGAGGGGGGTGAGGGTTGAGGGTGAAAGATTGAACGGCGATGGGGTCTGCGGATGGGTTTCTTTGAACTCATTGTTTTGGACTCCTTTGTTGGGCTTGCCAGTCTTTTGCCACGAGGTCGATTCCATAAAATCTCTGCCAAAACTTGTCTACCAAACTGGTCGGCAAAACTTTGGTCATCATGAACAATAAGAAGTTTCCGCTGGTGGCAGCAACATAGCGCGGTTTGGGATGTTGGGCCGCGATCGCACGAATGATCACGCTGGCGACTCGTTCTGAAGTCCAGGCTCGACTACTGGTTTGCTTTTCGAGATCTTCTAGCTTTTTGAAGGCTGCGCGATAGGGTGATTTTTCGGGGTTTTGAATCGTGCGATCGACTTCTCGATCCACCACCTCAAAAAATTCTGTACTGACGGGCCCTGGCTCAATGACGCTGACCCGAATATTAAATGGCTCTAATTCTTGCCGCAGGGCATCACTGAGGGCTTCGATCGCAAACTTAGACGCACTATAAAGTCCGCCAAACGGAAAGGCGATCTTACCACCCAGAGAACTGAGGTTAATAATTTTGCCGCCGCCCTGGTTTCGCATAATTGGGATCAGGGCTTGAGTCAGGGCGATCGTGCCCAACAGGTTAACCTGAAATTGTCTCTGAACGGCGGATGTAGGAATTAGCTCGATCGGCCCCATCTGCCCATAGCCTGCATTGTTGACCAGCACATCGACCCGCTGAAATCGAGCGATCGCTGCGTCCACCAACGCCTGAATCTGTTCGACTTGAGCGATATCAGTGGGTACGGTCAGCACGTCTGCCCCCGCCTTGCTGCAATCCTCTGCAACCTGTGAGAGTTTTTCTACGCTGCGAGCCGCCAATACCAGGCAAATCCCAGGATAGTGGATAGCCAAAACTCGCGCCAGGGCTGCACCGATGCCCGCAGATGCACCTGTAATTAAAATAACTTGCTCAGAAAGAGGAGACATGGGATCACATTCAGTATCAATTTGGGGGATCTTATTATGGATCAATCTACGGAGCGATCGACTTTTAACGTGAATTCGAGGAGGGTTTTTCGCTTCGATGTTCTACGCTTCTGCTCCAGGCTGCCAATTTTAGAGGACTTTCAGACAAGATTTCCGATTCAAAGTCCCTCAAAAGTGCCTCAAGGGTGGAGGATTTAGAAGACGTTGCCAGATTTGCGATCGGAGACGTTCATTGAACTAACGTTACGTTTGGATTTGACGGGTTAGGGTTGAACCCTTTTCTTTGTGTTCCCGTCTAAAGGGTATAACGAATCAATCCGGTGGAGGCAGATCCACAGGTGTCAGCTGCGTCGATTGAAGTGATAGCCAATCATCCGTCTCACAGTCATTCTGAGGGGTCTGATCAAGATCTGGTGCAGCGATGTATCCAGGGCGATCGACAAAGTTTTCGGCAACTCTATCAGCGACATCAGCATCGCGTTCGAGGAATTTTGTTTCAGATGTGTGAGCCTGCCATGTTAGACGATTTGGTACAGGAGGTGTTTTTGAGAGCCTGGAAGGGGCTGCCCAAGTTTCGTCAGACGGCTCAGTTTTCGACCTGGCTTTATCGCATCGCCTGGAACGTCGCCTCGGATCAAAGACAGCTTGCTGCTAAAGGCCGATCGCGGTTTGAAGCGTTGACCCGTGAAGCGCCCACTCAGCAGGACGCGCCCGATCTCATGGAGTTGCACTATCAAGATCTGGTGCAGCGAGGCTTAAAAACCTTGAGCTTTGACCACCGCACGATTTTGGTGCTGCATGATCTAGAAAGTCTGCCTCAAAAAGAAGTGGCTGAGATTTTAGAGATTCCGATCGGAACGGTAAAGTCTCGCTTATTTCATGCCCGTGCAGCGATGAGACAATTTCTGCAAACAGAAGGAGTGCAGATATGAGCCAGTTTCCTGACGATCCCGATCTTGTGAAGTTTTTACGTCAACATCGCCCCGTTTCGCCTCCTGCGTCTGAGGATTTAGAGGATGCTTTGATGTCTGCGCTTCCAGAGATGGCCCCTGCTCAAAGGCCGCGTTATTTATGGGTTGTGCCTTCGGCGATCGCCGCCACCCTGGCCGCCTCTTTCCTCAGCTACCGCGCCTTTCTCCCTCCCCAACCCAGCCCCACCGAACTCGCCTCTCTGGAAGACTTTATGGAAACTAACTGGCACAACACCGTCAACGATTCAGATACCCCGTTTCTCCCTGTCAGTGACGAGCAGTAAGTTAACGTCAATTCGAGGAGATTTTTCGCTTCGTTGTTGGTGTCTTCTGCCTCCCAATCCCCCAATTCTGGCGGACTTTCAGACAAAACTTCTGGTTAAACGTCTCTATTAATCAGAATTTACTTAGCTCTCCCGACTCTGTAACAAACTTCTTTTTCATCCCTCATCCCTCATCCCTCATCCCTCATCCCTCCCCCAAATTCCCATGCTCCGCCCCTTGCCCACGATCGCCGCTGCCCTGATTCTTCTTGGAGGTGCTGTAGTGTTTGCTAGACCGACTCTACAAGGCTCTGCGCCTGCGTCTTCACCGGACACGATCGCTGCGAGTGAGCCACAAGAAGTTGCCCAAAGTCCTGATCCCTTAGTGAGACAGCGGGGGATGGGTTGGTTAAGAGACTTGGATCTGTCGCCTGACCAGATGCAGAAGATTCGATCGATTCGTAAGCAGTATCAGGACAAGTTGGTGAGTCAACGCCAAGCGGCCCGTCAGTCACAGCAAGAATTACGTGCGTTGATGGCGGGAGATGCCAGCGTTGAGGCGATTCGGCAGAAATATCGCGAAGCACAAACGCTAAGACAGCAGGTAGCAGACACTCAGTTCAACAGCATGTTAGAAATGCGTCAGGTTTTGACCCCTCAACAGCGACAAAAATTTGCTGAACGCATGGATCAACGCGGGAATCCAGGGATGCGTCGTCCAGGAAAGGGTAAAGATTTGTGACGTTTTATTATCTGCATGGGTTTGCTTCGAGTCCCCGATCGCGCAAGGCTCAAGATCTCTACGAGCACTTTACTCAACAAAATCTCACCCTTCACATTCCCGATCTCAATCAAAACGATTTCACACATCTGACGCTGACTCGCCAGATTCAGCAAGTGCAGTCTAGCTTTTTGCCGGGGGAATCTGTCACCCTCATCGGTTCTAGCTTTGGAGGACTGACCGCTGCCTGGTTGGGAGAATTAAATCCACAGGTCGATCGCTTGATTCTCTTGGCCCCCGCTTTTGACTTTTTGGATCACTGGCTGCCCAAGTTGGGATCGCGACAGTTGCAGCAGTGGCGATCGGGCACCTCCTTGTCGGTCTATCACTACGGAGCAGATCGTCTGTTGCCGCTGGATTATCAATTTGTCGTAGATTGCAGTCAGTATGAGACAAGTCGGTTGCAGCGGTCACTTCCCACACTTATTTTGCATGGCGTTGAGGACGACGTGATCCCCATTCAGGCGAGTCGAAACTATGCCAGCGATCGTCCCTGGGTAACGTTCATTGAATTGGAGAGTGATCACGCCTTGGCCAACGTCAGCGACGAAATCTGGCAGGCGATCCAAACGGTTTGTTTCAATTAGGGTTTAGCCAGCTATTTGTACTATTATTCGTACTATACTGACGAACCAGATGCGCCTAGAATCAATCCTCTTTAGGAAAAAGCAACGTGTCTGTCTTGAGAAAGTATCGTTTGTTTGATCGGTGTCGAGGAAAAATAAGTGCTTTCACTCAGTTTTCTGGCTTTTAAATCAATACAATATTGGTTTCTGATTAAGTGGGCGGATGGAGCAAAATCTGGAGACTCCACCTCTGATAGAATTCATCTTCTCAAACATCTACTACTATCTTCAGTAAAGATGTAGTTTACAGAATCCGAATATTCGGGTAATTATCTATCTTGCAAGTGGCGTGTTCAAATTTTGGTTCGTCTATGTTTGAAAGATAGCGAAACCTGTTCTTGAATTCTGTTACTGTCCGATCGCTGGCCCTTGTCCAGTCGATGCCCCAATTGTCGTTCTCAAGGAATTTACTATGGTAGAACCTGAATTGAAACAAGCAGAATACACCGCTACTCCCAGTGGCGTAATTGAGCCAATCAACACAGACGAAGCGGGCACTCTCGCACCGATGAACTCGGCTGATAATGAACAATGGCGCGAAATTGGTGAAAAAGCCTACTCCTTTGTCTCTGCGCTGCCCGAATACATTGGCAAGTTTTTTGCAGAATACCAAAAGCCGATCGTAAATCTGGGTCTGATTTTTGGCTCGATCGTCTCTGTGAAACTGACCCTCGCCGTCCTGAGCGCGCTTAACGAAATTCCCTTGCTGGAGCCAACCTTTGAGCTAATTGGTTTTGGATACGCCATCTGGTTTGTCTATCGCTATCTGCTGAAAGCCTCTGATCGTCAAGAACTGTCGCAAGAGATTGATAAGCTAAAAAATCAGGTAGTTGGCAAATAATCTGGATGATCGGCATCCTGTTTTAAGATAGACTGCCCAAGAGGTTCAATTCGCCTTCTGGGCAGTTGTTTTAAGGGAGCGATCGAGTTGACAGGTAAGGGTTGCGAGGTTCTGTGAATGTAGTTTTGTTTGACTTTGATGGAACGATCGCAGACAGCATTGAGACGGCGATTCGAGTGATCAATCAACTGGCAAAAGAGTTTGGCTATCAGCCGATCGAGGGTGAAGATCTCCAACGATTGCAAAATCTAAGTTCTAAAGAAATTATCAAACAAACCGATATTTCTATTTTCAAATTGCCCTTTTTGCTGCGCCGATTTATTGGTGAGATGCAACGAGAAGTTCAGCAAATCCAGGTGATTCCTGGCATGAAAGAAGCGCTGCAAGCCCTGAAAGCGAGAGGCGATTGTCTGGGTATCGTTTCTACCAATTCTGAAGAAAACATCAAATCCTTTCTCAAGATTCAGCAGTTAGACCCGCTTTTTGACTGTGTGGTTTGTAGTGGCCACCCGTTTGGTAAAAGTCGCTTGATCAAACGCATTCTTTGGCAGAATCAGCTTGATCCCGGATCGACTTTCTATGTCGGCGACGAAACGAGAGACATTGAGGCAGCCAAAAAAAGTGGTGTGAGGGCGATCGCGGTGACCTGGGGTTTCAATTCTCCTGACGTGTTAGCGGCGCACCAGCCCGATTTTTTGATTCAAACTCCTGCTCAACTCCTGGAAATCTTGGCTTGACCTGTCCGATTTTGAATCTGTCTCGCCTCAGAGTCTTAATCTAATCTTCCAGGCTATCTTGTGAGGATCAGGCTACCGTAAGGGTGAAGAATTGCAGCCCCAGCTTTTACAGAGTTAGCAGAGAGTCTTATGGCACAGAGTTTTGGAGTAATTGGTCTTGCGGTCATGGGCGAGAACCTGGCGCTAAATGTCGAGCGTAATGGCTTTCCCGTTGCGGTTTACAACCGTTCTCGTGAGAAAACCGATGCCTTTATGGAAAAACGGGCAGGCGGTAAAAATGTGAAGGCGGCTTATACGATCGAAGAGTTTGTTGCGTCGCTCGATCGTCCCCGTAAAATTTTGATTATGGTCAAGGCGGGCGCACCTGTCGATGCCATGATCGATCAACTCAAACCCCTGCTCGATGAGGGTGACATTCTGATCGATGGAGGAAACTCCCTGTTTAGCGATACTGCCCGTCGCGCCCGCGCCTTAGAAGAAGCCAAGTTTACCTTCATCGGCATGGGAGTCAGTGGAGGCGAAGAAGGTGCCCTAAATGGCCCCAGTTTGATGCCGGGTGGTACAAAGTCTGCCTACGAATATCTAGAACCGATTCTCACCAAGATTGCGGCTCAGGTAGACGATGGGGCTTGCGTGACTTACATTGGGCCGGGTGGCGCAGGTCACTACGTCAAAATGGTTCACAACGGTATTGAGTACGGTGATATGCAACTGATTGCAGAAGCCTATGACCTGCTCAAAAATGTGGCTGGTTTGAATAATGATCAGATTCAAGCCGTTTTTGCTGAATGGAATACAACCCCAGAACTCAATTCTTATCTGATTGAAATCACCGCCGACATCTTCAAAAAACTCGATCCCGATACGGGCGGGCACATTGTTGATGTGATTTTAGATGCCGCTGGACAAAAGGGAACAGGGCGCTGGACGGTGACAGATGCTCTCGAACAAGGGGTCGCGATTCCCACGATCATTGCGGCGGTGAATGCTCGGATCATGTCTTCCTTTAAGGCAGAGCGGGTAGAAGCGTCGCAGGTGTTGACTGGCCCAGGAACGCAGTTTTCAGGTGATGCCAAAGCCTTTACCGACATGGTGCGGGATGCGCTCTACTGCTCAAAAATGTGTTCTTACGCGCAAGGCATGGCCCTACTGAGCAGCGCGTCTAAAACCTATGGCTATGCGCTAAATCTGGCTGAATGTGCCCGCATCTGGAAAGGTGGCTGTATTATTCGGGCTGGCTTTTTGGATAAGATCAAGCACGCTTTCAATGAAAATCCTGATCTACCCAACCTGCTGCTGGCTCCTGAGTTCAAACAAACCATTTTGGATAAGCAGCTCGCCTGGCGTGAAGTGGTGGCGCAAGCTGCCAAGAGTGGAATTGCGGTTCCGGCGTTTAGTGCGTCGCTGGACTATTTTGATAGCTACCGCCGCGATCGCCTGCCTCAAAATCTCACTCAGGCACAGCGTGACTACTTTGGCGCTCACACGTACTTGCGTACCGATAAGGAAGGTGTTTTCCATACAGACTGGACTCCGATCGAGTCTGCCAACACTTCAACGCCGCCCGTTTTCTTAAAGGATCAGTCAGAAACTCATTCAACGGCTGATGTCGAGAAAGTAGAAGTGCAAACCAAGAGCTAAGGGGTTGAGTTGAGGGATGAAAAAAGCATTAGAACTGGCTTCATCCCTTGACTTTAGCGGCTTTTAACTGATTCACGATTGAAATTTACAAACTAAGGTGCATTCAGTTGTGCCTTTTTTTTGCTTCCGGTTATTTGGGATCAACGATCGACCCCATAAATAAAATCGAACCCGTCTTGTTGTCCCGAATCGCACAGAAAAAGGGACGATCGACTTTCATCTCAAAGGGCTGACTGTCCACCTGAACGGAGGTAGTACGAATGCCTATCGAGGTGACAGCCGCCGCCTCGGTGCCTTCTTCATTGACTTCGACAAAGGTTTTGTGTTTGACTTCATCGATCTTGACGGGCACGTCGGCTAAGTTGGAGAAATTGGCTTGGCGATCAAAGGTTTCTCCCATGCCCAAGGCAGACAATGCTTTCTTGAGTTCGATCTCATATTCCATCTTGAAGCGGGGCAGTTCGATCAGTCCTTCCCGCTTGCCAAATTTTTTCATCCAGGTCTGCCAATTTTCAGCCGTCAAGGTCTTGGAGAACGCAGTCAAATTAGATCCTTTTTTGGGCAAAAACACATACAAACTGGTGCGTCCCTTTCCATAAGGCAAGCTCACCGCTTGAAACTGCTCCGTCTCAAAGTAGCGATATTCGCCTTTTTGCTGCATGGTGGGATGCTGTTTTTGGCTGCCGTTGGGCAAAGAGAACGGACGATCGCTCGTCTGCTGTTTGTCAAATTCAGTTGTCCACTTGCCTTTAAAGTAGATGGCGTTGACCAAAAACATCACTTGGTCGGGGTCGATCGAGTCTACGATTTCGCTAATTTTGCCGCGAGTATTGCGATCAACCCAACTGTTGATAGTTTTGGGCGCGGTCGGACTGGAGAAATCTAGCGTCGTCACCTCGGCATTGTAAAAAGTTTTGTTACTTTCCAGAAACGCAGCCTTGAAGTTTACGCCCTGTCTAGCCCAAAGAGAATTGGCGATCGTTAGCTCAACTTTTGGATCTCCCTGTTGCAGAAGTTGCTTCAAATCCGAGTTTGCCTGATTCACTGCTTGCAGGCTCAATCCATTGACTTCTAACGCTTTGGCCATCGCTTGCCGAGTTGTGCCCCCTGCGCCGTTGTAAGCCATTGAGAGCGCGATCGCCACACTCGACGGCGACACAAACACATTCTTTTTGCCATCCTGCTTCAGCACTTCAGAAAATAGCTTGAAGCCAAAGCGGGTGTTGGCGGTGACGAGTTGCGGGTTGACCACAAGCTTGGTTTTTGGAGGCTGCTTGGTTTCGGTGCGGGGTGGATTTTTGGCCGTCAGATTCGGACTTGCCACGCTAGAGCAACTGATCGAACTGAGCGTGACGATCGTCGTCAGCATTGCAATTCCAAGTTTATTGACAACTCCCCTGCCTAAAGGCGAGGGGATTCTTGGTTCATCGGGATAACTCATGTCGCTTGCCCTCCCCAAAATTCACTGCGATGTGCCCCACCGCTGTATAGCCACGCTGCATCACCACTTGAGCGGCTGCAACGTCTCGATTGGTTTCATATCCACACTCAAAACACTTATGAACTCGCTCTGACAACTCCTTCTTGCCCGTGTGCGCTTGGCAGTTGGGACAAGTTTGACTGGTGCCATTGGCGGTCACCTTGGCGAAGTAAGCATCTCGCTTCCAACAAACATGGCTCAAGATATTGAGGAACTGTCCAAAGCCAGCGTCCAAGGTGTGTTTGCCCAACATCCCGGCTGACATGGCTCTGAGATTGAGGTCTTCCGCGAAAACCATCCCAGCGCTGTCGCACAAGTGATGAGCCGTCTTAAAGTGGAAGTCCTTGCGCGTGTTTGAGAGGGTTTCGTGATGTCTCGCAATTCTGCGTTGAAGTTGCTGCGACTTTCTAGAGCCTCTTGTCTTGCGCTTGAGTTGACGTTGCAGCGATTTCAGCTTGCGTTGTCCATCAACGAAGAATCGAGGTCTCGCAATCAACTTGCCGTCTGAAGTTGCGAGAAAGTGTTGCAGCCCTAAATCAATTCCTACCCCGTGACCCGATGGCATGGGTTGAGGAATCTCTACGCTTGATTGCAAGATCAGCATGGCGTAAAAGCCAGAAGCTTTTCTGACCACCCGAACTTGCTTTAGCTCATACCCTTCTGGCAGGGGGCGAGACAGTCGCATCTTGACCGCTCCAATCTTGGGGAGGTTGAGCATTTCTCCCTGAACGGGCGCTTTGTTCAATTGCGGATAGAGGAATGACCGCATCCGTTTCTTGAACCGAGGAAAGCCCCGACCTTGTTCCCACATTCCCACGAAGGCTGCTTCTAGGGTTCTCAGAACCTGTTGCAGAACGTGAGTGTGAGGAATCTTGAGGTTTGGATTTGTTTCTTTTGCCGATGCAAGGGATTTGCACTGACTATAAAACGTTGGTCTGGGCGCATCTGCGCTCAGGATGTATTCCTGTCTGAGGCTGCAAGCATTGACCGCACATTTGCGAGAGTTAACCCAGTCTTTGCGCTCTCGCAAAGCATAGTTATAGACCTGTCTGCACGTTTCAAGCCATTGCTCAAAGGCTTGATGCTGTTCAGTTGTAGGGTCTAGTTTGTACTCGTAAGTTAGCGTTTGCATGATTGGATTATACCATGCTGAGTAAATGGTAGAGTGTTTATTCAGAAAGAAAGCCGTCCTGAAGGAGCGGGGCTTGAATCCCAATTCTTTAGTCAAAATAAATTTATTCATCGATCGCGTCCCCAATGAGTAGCGTTTGGCAGTCAGCAACCACTAACTACGCTGTATGTTCTTTCTGCTACGGTACTTTACTCAAACCTCAGATTCGCGATTGGTTACCGTTTTTGTGACGGCACTGTCCACCACGCCAGCGCATAAGGCTGAGTCGGCTCATTCAATCGTTGGCGAAACTGCACCCGAATCTTGTAGCGTCCTGAACTAGGAACCTGATGAAAGATGTGTTCTACATTGTCCTTGTCGCTAACCGATGACCAGACACTTTTACGAATGTCATTGTCCTCGACCCGCATTAAGTAGAGATCTAGATTGTTGAGTCCGCGATCGCGAAAGGTGTCTCCCACCTCATAGGAACCGTTGCGATTTTTATCCAACAGTTCCACCAGTCGATCCCAGATCAACGTGATCGAGACAAAACTCCCCTGCTGCAAAGGCTTTTCTAATACATAATCCTGAGAAGATTTTTGACCAGAAGCTTCTGCACGCCTCACGCCTCTCTCCTCACTCCTCACTTCCCCATAATCCCAGCCGATCGCAGGCACCATTCCCGCCTTCCACTCGCCCGAACTAAACTGCTGATACGCTCGAAACACATTCAAGTGACCCGCCCCCATCTGAATATTCAGCGGAATTTTGGCATCTCGGTAAGCATCAGAATCGAGCCAGGTTTGATTGTTTTTCTCAACCACGGTGCGCGTCATTCCTAACAGCAGTCCATCGCCTTTGTCTTTGAGCTTTTCGGCAGAGTTAATCATGACGGCTTTCATCACTTCGTGGCGACGGGCATTCAATCCCCAGGGGAGTTTGCAGCCCAGACCGCGTTGACAACTGGCGCGAAGTTGACGATCGCCATATTCTTGCAAAAGTGCCACAGCCCCGGTGACGTGGGGGGCCGCAAAACTGCTCCCGACTGCACTCGTCTGTCTACCATCCAAAGTTGCCACCGGAATTTTGCTACCAGGAGCCAGTAGTGAAATGCCTCGACGGCCGCCCAAAATCGTTTCTACGCCATCGTTTTGCTTGAGAATGCGGGGAGCCGTATCGCCAATATTTGAGAAATCAACCTTTGCAAACACCCCATTCACTCGTCGGCTAAAGGCAATATTCATACCGTTGAAATTGTCTGTAGGAATGGGAATGCCGCCTTTGCCCTGGTTGCCAGCAATCACATAGACGACATCATGCACTCGTGCAGACCAGTCAATACACTGAGTCAACAAAGCATTACCGTCGAGTTTGGCGTTGGGGCGCGGGTCTTGCTGAAGGGCTTCCCCAAAGCTAAAGTTGACTGCTCTCAGGTCGCCGCCGTTTTGCATCGCCAGATGTTGGGTTGCTGCACATTCTTCGGGTTGTCCGCTGCGCTGAGGAATGGCGGCCGCAGATGAATAGAGTCGAGCATTGGGCGCAACGCCTTTAATTGCTTTGCTGTTGGCGATCATGACGCTGGCTACCTGAGCCGCATGGGTGTCTAAATTTGTATTACTTTTAGCTGGCTGGTTTCTTAAGAACGTTCTCGTCAAGAACACCACGCGATTTTTGTTAGCCGCTTTATCTACACCTAACTGAGGCGGCCGGCCGATTTCGACCTGTCCGATCGCGATCTTCTTGCCTGTCAAGTTATAAGGCGGCTGTTGCAATCTCAGCGCATCAATGCCATCCTCATCGATCGACGTTCGTACCGTGGCCCCCTGCAACCCTAAGCATCCAACTCCCAAAACAACCCAACTCAGATTTAAAGCTCGCGATCGCTTCACCGTCTTCACGCTCCATCACACCGTTTCACCTATTCTCCCTCATCCCTCCTCGCGCAGCGGATTACCCCCAAAGGGGGAACAGATCATCGCAGTTCTCCCTCATAGGTATTTGTTCCTAAATCTTCACAAACTTCTGCTGAATAAATGAGAGAAAATATTCACAATTTGTTAAACTGATCACAATCCTTGAACCCCAAACCGCAATACCACCATGAGCCAATCCCAAAAGCCGATCGTCATTGCTCCTTCTATTCTCTCTGCTGACTTTAGCCGTTTAGGAGACGAAATCCGCGCTGTCGATGCAGCAGGAGCAGACTGGATTCATGTGGATGTAATGGATGGTCGGTTTGTCCCCAATATTACGATCGGGCCCCTGATTGTCGAAGCGATTCGTCCGGTCACCCAAAAGCCGCTCGACGTTCACTTGATGATTGTTGAACCTGAGAAATATGTCGGCGATTTTGCCAAAGCTGGTGCAGATCACATCTATGTTCACGCTGAACACAATGCGTCTCCTCACCTGCATCGTACGCTGGGTCAAATCAAAGAATACGGCAAAAAGGCTGGTGTTGTCCTCAATCCAGGTAGCCCGTTAGAACTGATTGATTATGTTCTGGAACTGTGCGATCTGGTGCTGATTATGAGCGTCAACCCCGGTTTTGGTGGACAGAGTTTTATTCCTGGCGTGTTGCCCAAAATTCGCAAGCTGCGTCAAATGTGTGATGAGCGTGGTTTAGACCCCTGGATCGAAGTCGATGGCGGTCTGAAAATTAACAATACCTGGCAAGTGATCGAAGCGGGAGCAAACGCGATCGTCGCTGGCTCCGCTGTTTTCAACGCGCCCGATTATGCCACAGCGATCGAAGGGATTCGTAACAGCAAACGTCCTGCGCCTGAGTTGGCCGCTGTTTAGTTCTTGAATTTCAAAAAATAATCACAAAAAAGGGGGCGATCGAACTGTCGATCGCCTTTTTGATGTTTATGTAACCAATTTTTTCAAAATATTTATATAGTTGGCGAATCGTATCTGATGTTCTCAACCTGCTGTTTGATAGAAATAATTCGTAGTTTCTAGTTAATCGAAGTTTCCAAACTTGATGTAAACCCGACTGAGTTGCAATGGAAGTTTCTTCCTGGCTCGAATAACCCTCTACGAAACAACGCGCACTGTTCATTGCTTCGACGCAAAGACTTCTTCACTCCATCTAAGTTCACTCCATCTAAGCCTGCCGCCTTACATTCTGAGGCGCAGCAGATTGCTCATTTTGCTGAGGACAGTTTGATGAAAGTACTCTTGCTCTATCCCCGCTTCCCCAAAACCTTTTGGTCTTACGATCGCTTCATGGAAATGGCCAGCCTGAAGGCAACCATTCCGCCATTGGGAATCATCACCGTTGCCGCACTTTTGCCGTCAGATTGGGAAATTCGCTTCTACGATCGCAACGTTGGTTACGAAACTGAGGCAGATTGGGACTGGTGTGATGTCGTGATTTTGTCAGCAATGCAAGCACAGCAAACCGATTTCCACGCGCTGATTGGCGAGAGTGTGCGGCGAGGCAAAAAGGTTGCAGTTGGCGGCCCCTATCCGACTTCGGTGCCTGAAGATGCTTTAGCGTCCGGTGCAACTTATCTGATTTTGGATGAAGGCGAACTCACCATTCCCTTGTTTGTCGAGGCGATCGCTCAGGGTCAACAAAGCGGCACTTTTCGAGCCACCGAAAAACCTGATGTGACACAAAGCCCTATGCCTCGGTTTGACTTGCTCAAATTGGATGCCTATTTCATGATGGCAATTCAATTTTCACGCGGATGCCCGTTTAATTGTGAATTCTGCGATATCATCACCCTCTACGGTCGCAAACCCCGCACTAAAGAGCCTGCCCAAACTTTAGCCGAACTGCAAACGCTCTATGACATGGGATGGCGTAGCTCGATTTTCATTGTGGACGATAACTTTATCGGCAATCAGCGCAACGTCAAACGATTTTTGCGAGAACTGATTCCCTGGATGCAACAGCGCCAGTATCCGTTCACCTTTTTTACAGAAGCGTCGGTCAACCTGGCTGAAGATGAGGAATTGTTGGATCTGATGAGGCAAGCAGGCTTTTACAGCGTCTTTTTGGGCATCGAAACGCCGGATCAAGACAGCCTGCAAGTCACGCGCAAACCGCAAAACACCCGTAGTCCCTTGATTGAGGCTTGTCACAAAATTACCCAGGCAGGAATGCTAATCTATGCAGGTTTTATCTTGGGGTTTGATGGAGAACGCCGAGGTGCAGGGTCACGAATTCAAGCGTTTGTTGAGGCCACTAATATTCCTCAACCCATGCTGGGAATTTTGCAAGCTCCCCCTAACACGGCACTGTGGGATCGGCTGCAAAAAGAGCAACGCTTGATCCGCCGTAGCCACGATGCTCTCGAAGTCGGCGATCAGAACACGCTGATGAATTTTGAGCCAACCCGCCCGATCGAAGAAATTGCCCAAGAATATCTGCAAGCGCTGTGGACGATGTATGAGCCAACCCACTATCTGCGGCGTTGCTTTCAGCATTGTCTGGCGATTACTGCCAATCCTCGACTTCAGCAAAATGTCCACTTTCCGCCAGGAAAAGGTCTGCGGCTCATCGCTCAACTGCTGTGGATTCAGGGAATTTGGCGATCAGGCACACGATCCCAGTTTTGGTGGCAGCTTTGGCAAATTGCGCGTCAGAAGCCGCAGTTTCTCAACATGTACCTGGGATTGTGTGCCGCGGGGGAGCATTTTCTAGAGTACCGATCGCTGGCCCGTCAGCGCATTAGCCAACAACTGGGCTACGACCCGCTCTCGGTTGCAGTAGAAGAAAGTCCACTAGAGGAAAGTCCACTGCTCGCCCACCCTCTGAAGGTGCCCTAGGCAAGGTGCTTTAGAAATTCATTCTTCGATGACTTCGCGAATCCGCCGCTCTAAGCGATCGAGATCCAGCCCACCTTCATCTCGCGAAAACCGACGAACTGACTTATTCACCTGCCGCAAATCGTTGAAGACATCGCGCAAAATCTCTTGCTGCTGACGAGCCTGGGTGACTTCGCGGGGTTCTTGCACGAGATCACGGACAATCGAATCTTCGGCACGAGAGGCAATCAGAGGGTCAGACTGTCCCTGCACATGCACAAAAGTCCGACGACCGGGGCCGCGCTCTTCTTCGATCGGAATCACAGCCGTCACCTGGTCAGAGCGCACATACTTACCAAACCCTAAGTGAACTAGCACGGATGATTGAATTCTCATTCGGATTAATCTTCTCTTTGATATTTCTATTATCGCGAGTATTTGACTTGGCTGAGTGCTAGTCTCTGAGCGGATTTCACGCTATTTTGAGTTGGGTTTTCCGCAGGATTTTAAGGGGCATTCTTTCTCAGATTCAGCCGATCGAAGAATGCCTTCAGACAGATTTTTATTCTCAAAACCTTATTTGAATGGTGAGTATGGCACTCAATTTTTCAACCACTGAGGTAATCAAATGCAGAACAGTCTTCCTTCTACCTTCAAGAAGTTAATTGACAGCGAACGTGCAGTCGCTCTGATTCTAGGAATTGTCTTTTTAGTGGTCGGGATTGCTGGGTTTATTCCTGGCTTTATTCAGTTTCCGGGAGATGCTCCTGTGACTGGAGTTTATGTTCCTAGACTGTCTTTTTCGGATGGCTATGGACATGTTTTTGGATTGTTTCCAACTAACTTTTTGCACAATGCGATTCACATCGTCGTTGGCGTTTTAGGAATTGCGGCTGCTACAAGTTTTAGCGGTTCGTTGGTTTACAATCGCGGTTTTGCGATCGTCTATACGCTGATTGTTCTCATGGGTTTGCTGCCCGCCACAAATACGACATTTGGGCTAATGCCGATCTACGGAAACAATGTCTGGTTTAATGCATTGACGGCTCTTGTTGCAGGATACGTCGGTTTCTTTAAGCCTGCTGAAGTCGAAAAAATGACTTCCTCGAATGCCTAATTAGGTAACCAAAACAACTTCAAATTAAAAGTTAGTTAGATGGGTTTGATGGGACGGTTTTGTAGCGATCGTGCTTCATCAGACCCATTTCAATATTTAAGTAAAACAACACGACGTAAATTGACTGGAAAGAACTTCGTCGAATCGACATTAGTAGAACAAACATTACAACGACAAAAAAGGGAGATAGCATAAACTACTCCCCGATGCATATGAAAGATTCTCTGTTAAGAACCTCAAAACAACTGCCAATCAAACATTGGTGAATCGCAAACTAATAACGGTAGCCACTGCTGTTGCCACTCGTACCAGGCTTGTGAACAATAAAGCTCATCACCTGACACTGTTTGATGTTGTCAAAGGCCACGACACGAATGTAGCAGTTGGAATACTCAGAGCGGCACTGTTGCACTTCGTTCAAGACTTCTTGAGGGCCAGTTGCATTAAACAAAGGCAACTTCCACATCGTCCAGTAGTATTCTGTGGGATCAGACTTCTCGTTAAACTCAATGCAAGGAAAATAACCCTGGTCGATCGTGTATTGAATCTGACGGGCAATTTGGGCATCAGTCAGCGGGGGCAGGTAGGAGAAAGTCTCAAAACGCTGCTCTTTGGGTAGAGTTTTCATGAATGTCCTCAAAGATGGATGGGTTAAGGTGGACGCGACTCCTTTAAGAGTCTTCAGAATCAGAAGATTCAGACGGTTCAGAATCAGTTGGAGTCGTCAAATCTAGCTGCGTAATACGTTCTAACTGCTGGCGGCGCTGCTCCATGTTGGACTCTTGAACCGACGATCGCAGCATTTCCGGCAAAAACTCTGAGATCTCATTTGCAAGATGTTCTCGCACGGTCAAAATTCTGAATGCCAAATCCTGCCGTTCGCGAAACAGCGCTTGCAAATAAGCCTCGCCGTCCTGAATTCGTTCTCGTGATGAGAATTGATGCAGCCAGTAAGCCCGCTTCGGCTCAGTTTCATCCAACTGGGCAATCACCACTCGCACTGCTTGATAAGTCAAGTAGCTGACCAGCGTTTTTGTCGTATCTTTCGCAATTCGCTTGAGATCCATAGAGGGAGGGATGAAGGATGAGGGATGAGGGATGAGTAGACTGTGTTGAAGAGTAAGGTCTGGAGATTGTTGAGAATGAGTGTACTACTACATTTCTCCTCTCTCACCACCGACTCTTCTTTTCATCCTTCATCCCTCTCGGAAAGCGTATTACCCCCAAAGGGGGAACAGATCATCGAAGACAACCCCTCATCCCTTTTCATCAAACGGTATCGACAGCCTCAAACTCAAACTTGATTTCTTTCCAGAGTTCGCAAGCGGTCGCCAGATCAGGAGACCAACGGCAAGCTTCACGAATGATGTCTCCGCCTTCACGCATCAGGTCACGACCTTCGTTGCGGGCTTGGACGCAGGCTTCGAGCGCCACGCGGTTAGCCGTTGCACCAGGTGCGTTACCCCAGGGGTGTCCGAGCGTCCCACCACCAAATTGCAGCACGGAATCGTCACCAAAGATTTCCACAAGAGCAGGCATGTGCCATACGTGAATCCCACCGGACGCAACCGCCATTACACCGGGCATTGAGGCCCAATCTTGGGTGAAGTAGATCCCACGAGACGGATCGCGCTCAATGTAGTTTTCGCGGAGCAGGTCGATGAAACCAAGGGTAATTGCCTTGTCGCCTTCGAGCTTACCAACGACAGTGCCCGTGTGGATGTGGTCACCACCGGACATTCTCAAGCACTTAGCCAAGACGCGGAAGTGCATCCCGTGGTTTTTCTGACGATCGATGACAGCGTGCATCGCGCGGTGAATGTGCAGCAAAACGCCATTGTCGCGGCACCAGTGAGCCAGCGTGGTGTTTGCGGTGAAGCCTGCTGTCAAGAAGTCGTGCATGATGATGGGCATTTCGAGTTCTTTGGCGTACTCAGCCCGTTTCAGCATTTCTTCGCAGGTTGCGGCGGTACAGTTCAGGTAGTGACCTTTGATTTCGCCAGTTTCTGCTTGGGATTTGTGGATTGCGTCTGCGACAAAGAGGAAGCGATCGCGCCACCGTTGGAAAGGTTGCGAGTTGATGTTTTCGTCGTCTTTGGTGAAGTCCAGACCGCCGCGCAAGCATTCGTAAACGGCGCGTCCGTAGTTCTTAGCCGATAGACCGAGTTTGGGCTTGATCGTGCAACCCAGCATTGGGCGACCGTATTTGTTGATTTTGTCGCGTTCAACTTGAATGCCGTGAGGGGGCCCCTGGAAGGTCTTCAAGTAAGCAATGGGAATCCGCAAATCTTCTAAACGCAGTGCTTTGAGCGCTTTGAACCCAAACACGTTACCAACCAACGAGGTCAAGAGATTGGTGACGGAGCCTTCCTCAAACAAATCCAGAGGATATGCAATGTAGGCGATGAACTGGCTGTCTTCACCGGGGACGGGTTCGATATCGTAGCAGCGTCCTTTGTAGCGATCGAGGTCGGTCAGCAGGTCTGTCCACACGGTTGTCCAGGTGCCTGTAGAAGACTCGGCTGCGACGGCGGCGGCTGCTTCTTCGGGGGGGACTCCAGGCTGAGGTGTGACCCGGAACGCTGCCAGAATATCGGTATCTTTGGGGGTGTAGTCTGGGGTGTAATACGTTAAACGGTAATCTTGAACCCCAGCCTTGTACCCAGTTTTGCTCTGGGTCTTGGTTTGAGCGTACGACATATCTCCCTTCCTGTTTAAATCGTCAAAATTTCAGCAAGCAGCACCAAGCGCATTCAGACAGACCGCCTGACCGATTTTGGTTGTCCATTGTGTACCGTACACCAATAGGGGATCAGCTTGATATAAATGATCCCAATTTCTTGGATCAGTTTTTTGGCTTACATCCGCTCTGGTGTTTTTGCACGGCTTCTTAATAACAATATCAGGATTGTGATAAGCCACACTTTAGAGATTCTGGTTTGTTAAATAACTTATCGTTATGCTTTGCTTTGATGATTATCTTTTTGTAATACGTTTTGTAATGAAATATTGAGTAGAAATTGGGAGACGGAAATTGGAGGAGCGATCGACAAATACTTAAACTCGTCAGACTGTAATTATCTAGAATAAGGAATAGAAGTCACGATGAGCCAAACCCCACAGCAACCGGAGCCTTTAGACACTAGAATCACCAACTTGGAGCGTGATATGTCCGATTTAAGAGTCGCCGCAGAAGCGCTTTTGCAGACCGCCCAGATTCATCAGCAAAACTTTGAAGCCATTACCACTGAGCTACAAATATCTCGCCAGAATTTTGAGACGCTCCGCCAACGCCAAGTGGAAAGCGATCAACGGTTTGAGATCCTTTTAGCAGAACTCAGGCAATTAAGAATTGATAGCAATGCTCGGTTTAATGAGATTCAAAACCGTCCCGATTCCACTTCTGAGCAAGACGAGGGCTAGTCAGGATTAGAGTTGCTGGCGGCGCTCATCTAACGTTGCCCAAGTATTGATTACTCATACGTTAACTGCTGTCAATAAGCTTCTAAAAAAGTCCCCCACCGATCGGCAGGGAACTCTTTCTATTTGCCTACAGAGTTAGTTGGCGTTAACCAAACTTACCTGCTGTAGACGCAATCACAAAGGCAGCGTAAGTCAACACATACCCCACAGTGAAGTGAGCTAGACCAACTAAGCGACCTTGGACGATCGACATTGCCACAGGCTTGTCCTTCCAGCGAATCAGGTTCGCAAGCGGAGTCCGTTCGTGTGCCCAAACCAGGGTTTCGATCAGTTCTTGCCAGTAGCCTCTCCACGAGATCAGGAACATGAAGCCCGTCGCCCAGACAAGGTGCCCAAAGAGGAACATCCACGCCCAAACCGCCAAGTTATTCATGCCGTAGGGATTGTACCCGTTGATCAACGGCGCAGAGTATTGCCACAGGTAGTCACGGAGCCAACCCATTAGATAAGTCGAGCTTTCGTTAAACTGAGCCACATTCCCCGACCAGATCGAGAGATGCTTCCAGTGCCAGTAGAACGTCACCCAGCCGATGGTATTCAGCATCCAGAACATGGCGAGGTAGAACGCATCCCAGGCTGAGATGTCGCAAGTACCGCCACGACCGGGCCCATCACAGGGGAAGCTGTAGCCAAAGTCTTTCTTGTCAGGCATCAGCTTAGAACCCCGCGCATCCAACGCACCTTTGACCAAAATCAGGGTGGTGGTGTGCAAGCCAAGCGCGATCGCATGGTGAACCAGGAAGTCGCCAGGGCCAATGGTCAAGAACAGAGAGTTGGTGCCACTATTAATCGCATCCAACCAGCCAGGAAGCCATACGTTACCGTAGTTGGGCCAGGCGGTCGAAGCAATACTGTTGGGGTCAGACAGCAAGGTCTGCATACCATACAGCGCTTTACCAGAGGAGGCTTGAACGAACTGTGCAAACACAGGCTCAATCAAGATTTGCTTTTCAGGCGTTCCAAAGGCAACCACTACATCGTTGTGAACGTACAAGCCGAGGGTGTGGAAGCCGAGGAACAGAGACACCCAACTCAGGTGAGAGATGATCGCCTCTTTGTGTTGGAGGACGCGATCGAGCACGTTGCCTTTATTCAGGTCAGGATCGTAGTCCCGAACCCAGAAGATAGCGCCGTGAGCAAACGCCCCCACCATCAAGAATCCAGCAATGTACTGGTGATGGGTATACAACGCAGCCTGTGTTGTGAAGTCCTTCGCCATGAAAGCGTAGGGAGGCAGCGCGTACATGTGTTGAGCAACGAGCGAGGTGATGACTCCAAGAGCCGCCAGCGCCAGCGCCAGTTGGAAGTGGAGGGAGTTGTTAACAACGTCATACAACCCCTGGTGAGGCAGGTTAAACTGACCCTCTGATCGTCCACCGACCAGACCCTTCTTACTGTCCAGCATGTCTTTGATGCTGTGACCGATGCCGAAGTTCGTCCGATACATGTGACCCGCAACGATGAACAGGACGGCGATCGCCAGGTGGTGATGCGCCATATCCGTCAACCAGAGCGACTCGGTTTGAGGATGGAAACCACCTAAGAAGGTAAGAATCGCAGTTCCTGAGCCTTCGCCCGTCCCAAAGATATGGTTCGCCGTATCAGGATTTTCTGCATACACGCCCCAGTTGCCCGTAAAGAACGGCCCTAGCCCTGCGGGGTGCGGCATCGTCGAAAGGAAGTTTTCCCAGCCGACGTGCTGACCGCGAGATTCGGGGATGGCAACGTGGATCAAGTGACCCGCCCAAGCGAGAGAACTCACACCAAACAACCCAGACAAGTGGTGGTTGAGGCGAGACTCTGCGTTTTTGAACCAGGCCAGACTCGGACGGAATTTGGGCTGAAGGTGGAGCCAGCCAGCAAATAGCATGACGGCCGCCAAAACCAGCAGGAAGATAGACCCTTGATAAAGGTCTGCATTCGTCCGCATCCCGATCGTGTAAAACCAGTGGTACAGACCAGAGTAAGAGATGTCAACCGGGTAGTTTGCGCCGCCCTGAGAGAACGCATCTACCGCAGGTTTACCGAACTGAGGGTCCCAAATCGCATGAGCGATCGGGCGGACATTTAAAGGATCTTTGATCCATTGTTCAAAGTTGCCTTGCCAAGCGATGTGGAATTCGCTGCCTGATGCCCAGAGAAAGATGATTGCCAGGTGACCAAAGTGGGTCGCAAAAAGCTTTTGGTAAAGCTTCTCTTCCGTCATTCCGTCGTGGCTTTCAAAGTCGTGAGCCGTAGCGATTCCGTACCAAATCCGACGGGTTGTGGGATCTTGGGCAAGGTCTTGGCTAAATTTTGGAAATTTAGTTGCCATAAGTGCGTTTGATTCCTCCTGGCTTATCCAAGTGACAGTGCCCGCGCTAGGAAGAATGCCCATGTGGTGACAATTCCGCCTAGGAGGTAGTGAGCAACACCTACAGCCCGACCTTGAATGATGCTCAAGGCGCGAGGTTGAATCGCAGGTGCAACTTTTAGCTTATTGTGTGCCCAAACAATCGACTCGATCAGTTCTTGCCAGTAGCCGCGACCGCTAAACAAGAACATCAAGCTAAATGCCCAGACAAAGTGAGCGCCCAAGAACAGCAAGCCGTAAGCCGACAGCGCTGAACCGTAAGAGCTAATCACCTGAGAGGCCTGTGCCCAGAGGAAGTCACGTAACCAACCGTTGATCGTGATTGCACTTTGAGCAAAGTTGCCGCCCGTAATGTGGTCAACGGTGCCGTCAGGACTCACTGTGCCCCAAACATCTGACTGCATTTTCCAACTGAAGTGGAAGATGGCAACGGAGATGGAGTTGTACATCCAAAACAGACCGAGGAAGACGTGATCCCAACCAGAAACCTGGCAGGTGCCGCCACGACCGGGGCCGTCGCAAGGGAAGCGGAAGCCCAAGTTTGCTTTGTCAGGAATCAGACGTGAGCTACGGGCAAACAGAACGCCCTTCAGCAGAATGAGTACTGTGACGTGAATCGTAAAGGCATGGATGTGGTGAACCATAAAGTCCGCCGTACCCAGGACGATCGGCATCATGGCAACCTTGCCGCCGACTGCGATTGTGCCGCCACCAAATGCATAACTCGCAGGAGCCAAAGCATTAGGAGCCGTAGAGCCAGGTGCCAGCGTGTGGAGATTTTGAATCCACTGAGCAAACACAGGCTGAAGTTGAATTGCTGTATCCGAGAACATATCTTGAGGACGACCCAAAGCGCGCATCGTGTCGTTATGAACGTACAGACCGAAGCTGTGGAAGCCCAGGAAGATACAAACCCAGTTGAGGTGAGAAATGATAGCGTCGCGGTGACGGATGACTCGATCGAGCAGATTGTTTTGATTCACAACCGGATCGTAGTCCCGCACCATGAAGATTGCACCGTGAGCTGCTCCACCGACGATAAAGAAGCCACCCAACCACATGTGGTGAGTAAACAGCGACAACTGCGTACCGTAGTCAGTCGCCAGATACGGATAGGGAGGCATCGCGTACATGTGTTGCGCCACGATGATGCTCAGGGAGCCAACCATTGCTAAGTTAATAGCAAGTTGAGCATGCCAGGAGGTGGTTAGCACTTCATACAGACCCTTGTGACCTTCGCCAGTGAAGGGGCCTTTATGGGCTTCCAAAATTTCCTTGATGCTGTGACCGATGCCCCAGTTGGTGCGGTACATGTGACCCGCGATGATAAACAGAACGGCGATCGCCAGGTGGTGATGCGCGGTGTCTGTCAACCAGAGTCCGCCTGTGACAGGGTTTAAGCCACCCTTGAAGGTGAGGAAGTCAGCGTATTCACCCCAATTTAATGTCCAAAAAGGAGTCAGTCCTTTAGCAAAGCTGGGGTAGATGTCTGCCATCAGTTGCGAATTCAAAATGAACTCGTGAGGCAGAGGAATCTTGTCTGCGGGAACGCCGCGATCCAAAAGCTCGTTGATGGGAAGAGCGACGTGGATTTGGTGTCCAGCCCAACCGAGGGAACCCAGTCCAAACAAGCCAGACAGGTGATGGTTGAGCATCGACTCCACGTTCTGGAACCATTCCAGTTTGGGAGCGCGTTTGTGGTAGTGAAACCACCCGGCAAACAACATCAGACCAGCCATGACCAATCCGCCGATCGCGGTGACATAAAGCTGGAATTCGTTGGTGATGCCTGCTGCTCGCCACAGTTGGAAGAACCCAGAGGTAATCTGAATCCCGTGGAAGCCGCCGCCGACATCAGCATTGAGGATTTCTTGACCGAAGATCGGCCACACCACTTGAGCACTGGGCTTTACGTGGAGGGGATCAGCAAGCCAAGCAGAATAGTTTGAAAAGCGAGCGCCATGAAAGTACATGCCACTCAGCCAGATGAACACAACTGCCAAATGGCCAAAGTGGGCGCTAAAGATTTTACGAGAAACGTCTTCTAAGTCGCTGGTATGGCTATCGAAATCATGGGCGTTGGCGTGAAGGTTCCAAATCCAGGTGGTGGTTTTTGGGCCTTTAGATAGGGTGCGATCGAAGTGACCCGGTTGTGCCCACTTCTCAAAGGAAGTAGGAGTCGGATCTTTATCGACAACAACCCTGACCTTTGCCTCGCGCTCCGGTGGGCTAATTGTCATTGAGACTCTCCTCTCTCTAGACAAGGAACGAGCAAGTTCCGAACTTCAGGCTGGTCTTTGATCCCAGACGGTTCGGTTTTGCTGCACTGAATGGCTATCTTCATTCGTATAAAAGCGTGTGCTTTGTAACTTGCGTGCAGTCTTAACGGTTGATCTGAGAACAAAGTGTCTTTTCACAACTAGGTCAGAATCCTGCAATCGTCATGAAAGTAGCCTTTGTGGGTTCTCATTGCGTCATTATAGGTGGATGATGAAGACGTTTTCAGAGACAGTTAACAATAATTCAAACTCTGTGAAAGAGGGATAGTGATTGGGTTCCAACTTTTAGCAAGTCATCAAAAGTCAAGGGTTTGTCGATTAACTTTACATCTCTCAAACATCGAAAAAGTAAATCAAAACCATTGAGCGTAAACGATATTTTATTCATCTAGTTATTAACAATTTGTTGTAGAAGCAAGACGCAGCAAGTGATCTGTGCTTTGTAAGACTAAATTTGTCGTCGCGAATTCAATTTCCTCCATTACCGTTCTCTAAAGACAGCTTGTTTTGGCAGGTTTTTAGAGCGCAGTTCGCCCTTCATACATATATCTACACAGTTTTACAAATCGTCAGGTTGAGAAATATTCAATCGATCGCCCCACAAACCCCTAAGCTGGTAGCTGAAGACTGGTTCGTATGTAGGAGTATGCTCGGTGTTTGGGATCAACCGCTGGTGGACTGTTGCTAAGACGTTACTGATATCTGGACTGCTGCTGTTAAATCTGTGGGGATGCAGCGAAAAGGTTGTATCCGTTGAGCCGCCTGCTCCGGGTGCTGCCCCTGTCAAGTTGGCTGGCAAGATTTCAGAAGTCTCGCCGCCAGAGGTGATTCAAGAATTGCGGCAGGTTTTAGAGAAGTATCAGCCGCAGGTGACGATCGTCTCTCCTCGTGCGGGCGAAGTGTTGCAGGACGATGCCGTAGAGGTGCGGCTTCAAGTCAAGGATCTGCCCCTATATAAGGATGAGAGTTTGGGATTGGGATCTCATCTGCATGTCTTTCTAGATAATCAGCCTTATCGGGCAGTTTACGACACGAGTCAGCCCATTACATTCACAGATCTGGCCCCTGGAACTCATACGATTCGAGTATTGGCGGGTCGTCCCTGGCATGAGAGCTTTAAGAATGATGGCGCGTATGCCCAGACGATGTTTCACGTTTTCACCAAAACTTCTGACAATAATCCTGATCCCAATTTGCCGCTGTTGACTTACAGCCGACCCCAGGGGACATATGGCGCAGAACCAATTTTGCTAGATTTCTATCTGACCAATGCTCCTCTGCACCTTGTCGCCGAAGAAGATGAGCAAGATGATGTGGTGGACTGGCGCATTAAGGTGACGGTGAATGGGGAGAGTTTTGTGGTCGATCGCTGGCAGCCGCTCTATCTCAAAGGCTTTAAGCCAGGTAAAAATTGGGTGCAGTTGCAGTACATCGACGAGAAGGGCAATTCGATTCAGAATGTCTACAACAACACGGCACGAGTCTTCACCTATGAACCGAACGGCAAAGATACGTTGTCTAAGTTAGTTCGTGGTGAAATCTCTGCGGCAGATGCTCGTGGCATCGTTGACCAAAACGACAAGCCTGGAGTACCTTCACCAGCACCGACTCCTTCTCCAGAGCCGATCCCCGTTGTTCCGTCCCCTGTTCCGTCAGTGGAAGTCACCCCGGAGCCGACCCCGACAGAAAAGCCGATCGAGGATGAAACCAAAGAAGACGAGACGAAGCCTGCGATCTCTCCGAGTGACCCGCAAGGGGTCGAGCCTGAGTCACCAGCGCCGAAAGGCTTCTTCAATCGCTTCCGCCGTCCTGAGAATCTGGAACCTTCTCCCGAACCAACGCCAAGTGTGACTCCTGAACCCATTCCTACTGTGGAGCCAACGCCCAAAGCAGCACCACCGACTGAAAGCCCCATTCCCGAACTCCCGGTTCCATCGGCTAAAGAGGCTCCTCAAGGCGGATTCTTCGATCGCTTCCGTCGCCCTCGATCGCCCAAGCCCTTTCCCATTCCTACGCCAGACCCGACTCCGAGTGTGTCTCCCATTCCTGAGATAGAGGAAGCTCCACCAGAGTCAGTAGAGAAGCCCATTCCCGAACTTCCGATTCCCCCTGTCAAAGAGGCCCCTCAAAGCGGATTCTTCGATCGCTTCCGTCGCCCCGAACGGATAAAACCACTCCCACAGGTGACACCCACTCCCACAATGGAGCCAAATCCTGAAGAGACGATCTCTCCGAGTGACCCGCAAGGGGCCGAGCCAGCCCAAGAACCAACTTCAGACCCTTCGAGTCCAATGGTCAAAGAAGCCCCCAGAGAAAGTTTTCTCGATCGCTTCCGTCGTCCTGAAACAGTAAAACCGTCTCCAACTATCACACCAGATCCGACCCCCTCTGTAGAACCTGTTCCTGAAGAAGCAGTCGAGCCAACGGATTCAGAGGAGCCAATTCCCGAACTTCCGATTTCACCCGTCAAAGAGACCCCTCAGAAAGGATTCTTCGATCGCCTCCGTCGCCCCGAAATGCCCAAACCTTCTCCCAGCACTGCGCCTGAGCCGCTTGTAGAAGACCCGATCGAAGCAGTCGAAAAAGCTGAACCAGAAGAAGCTCCCTCGCTTCCTGAAACTCAGTCACCTGAAACTCCCGAAATGCCTGCAACCAAGCCGAGAAGCGAATTAGAGAAGCGATTGGGAATGCCGCTTAATCCGCCAATTGCCTCACCTCCTCTTAAAGTCAAACCCACTGAACCAGGACAGCCAGCCGCTAAAGTCGCCGAACCGTCAAATCAAACGAATCGTCCTGTTGAACCCGCCCCGCCCGAAACTCCGATCGAACTCCCCAAAACACTAGAAGCCCCCTCTGACGAACCCATCCCCATCCCAGCCATTCAGTAAAAGTCAGCAAAGACAAGTTAGTAGAATCAGAGGCGCGATCGAATCGGGCCTCTTTTTTTCGCTAGGGTGAGGGCATCAAGCTTTGCAAATTTTTTATGCCTCGCGTCCGTGCCCCCCAACTGCCTCAAGACTCCGTTTGGCTAAATACCGATCGTCCCCTCTCGCTCAAAAATCTCAAAGGGCGGGTTGTTTTGCTCGACTTCTGGACTTATGGCTGCATCAACTGTCTACATGTTCTGCCCGATCTGAAATATTTGGAAGAGAAATATCAGACTTGCTTGACGACGATCGCCATTCACTCTGCCAAGTTTGATCACGAGCAAGAAACTGAGAACATTCGTCAGGCAATTTTGCGCTATGACATTGAGCATCCAGTGTTGATCGATCGCGGGTTTCGAGTCTGGCAAGAATATGCCATTCGCGCCTACCCGACTTTTGCCGTGATTGATCTCTGAGGGTGTGTCGTTCAGATTCAAAAAGTTCTTCTGCGTCTGATTCTAGGGGCTAGAAAGCGAATGGATTCTCTGCTGGTGAATTCTTTAACTTACAGCAAGATTCGCGCTTACTCTAG
>NZ_JBJPHS010000024.1:35364-75640 GCF_052939495.1 Phormidesmis sp. 146-12
AGAGTAAACTTCAAACTAGTTATAGGAGTATCCAAAAAGACCATTATTGGTTTGTGGATTCTCTGCTGGTGAATTCTTTAACTTACAGCAAGATTCGCGCTTACTCTAGCCAAGAGTAAACTTCAAACTAGTTATAGGAGTATCCAAAAAGACCATTATTGGTTTGTTGTTGTAATAAAGAACCGCATCTGGAATTGCATTACCAGGAAGATTAATTTCGCCAGAAGTGTAGCCATTAAGTCCTAGTGATGATAACTGAACCATATCAACTGCATTGATGTTGTAGTCAGTAACAACTGCAAAACGAGGATTCGTAAGACCGAAATTGTTACTAAAATAGTGAGGACCAAATTGATCACCTGCAACAAAAGTGTCTGCTCCAGCACCGCCAAACAAAAAGTCTATTCCGCTGCTGTATTCGTTGTAAGCCGTGGTGTAGTCATTACCATTCCCACCTGCGGCAGTATTGCCGTAGATACCTTGATCTGAATAACTGCTTCTCCATACAGCACCTTGAAAAAACCATTGGGTGTTCAAAGAATTTCTATTAACACTATTTATGAAAACATCGCGAGGATCTCCAAAAGCCAGTGTACTTCCAGTAAAACCTGCGTTTGATTCGGCTAAAATGCTGTCCCAAAGGCTCATAACTAAATTCCTGGTGAATGCTCACTAACCATCAAAGTTTAATTCCTCCTAGAGAGTTTGTAAAGTAGGTTTTATCAATGCCCAAAGAGAAGGTTTGGTGCGTACCCACAGGGAATAGCCAAAGATGAGATTGAAATTAATCTCATCTTTATAGAAACCGTCCACAGCGTAAAAACATTTCTCAACAAACGTTTCAGCGATTACGCTATAGCTAACTTGAAGGTGACGACGATCGCGTTCCCCCATCTCTGTGCGCCCGATGTTTGTCTTCCAAAAACCCTTTAAAAAGCAAGAGAGACACCCGGTTGGAGTATCTCTACAAGCTGATGAATTTTGAGCGATCGACTACTGCGCGTTTTGGCGATACCAGGCGATCGTATTTCTCAAGCCTTCCTCAAATCCGACCTGAGCGGTGAAACCAAAAGCGGCTTTTGCCCGTTCGGTATCTAGACAGCGACGCGGTTGACCATTGGGCTTATCCGTTTGCCAAACAATCTCACCCTTAAACTCCATCAACTGACAAATCAAGGTAATCAGATCGCGAATCGAAATCTCATACCCCGTTCCCAAGTTGACAGGTTCAGGATCGCTGTACGCCTGAGTGGCCATCACAATTCCTCTCGCCGCATCCACCGAGTAGAGAAACTCGCGAGTCGGACTGCCATCGCCCCACACGGGTAGCTGCTCGTCACCTCGAATCTGCGCCTCATGCACCTTGCGAATCAACGCTGGGATCACATGCGAACTGCGCGGATCAAAGTTGTCTTCGGGGCCGTATAGATTCACAGGCAGAAGGTAAATGCCATCAAATCCATATTGCTGACGATAGGCTTGAAGCTGCACCAGCAGAGCTTTTTTAGCAACCCCATAAGGGGCGTTGGTCTCTTCGGGGTAGCCGTTCCAGATGTCGTCTTCCTTAAACGGAACGGGTGTGAACTTGGGATAGGCGCAGATCGTACCCACGCAGACAAACTTCTCAACCCCTGCCTGATACGCCGAGTGAATCAACTGAGTGCCCATCATCAAGTTGTCATAAAACAACTCCGCAGGCTTTTCCTGGTTGAGACCGATACCGCCGACGTGAGCCGCTAAGTGAACAACCACATCTTGCTGATCGACTGCCCGTTGACAGTTTTCGAGCTGCTTGAGGTCACAGTCTTGCGATCGCGGCACCGTAATTTTCTCTAAGTCAGCCCCCGCGTCACAGAGCTGGCTGATCACTTGACGACCCAAAAAGCCAGCGCCGCCCGTTACCAAAATCCGCTTATTTTTGAGATCTAACGTTGTTGAGGTCATGCTCTTCTCCAGGGCGAGTGCGATCCTAAAACGATGTGCTACCGACAAGATTTTGGCGAATGGTGGCGTGATCTTGAGCAAATTTGCTGTCGGGGGAGCCTAAGCCCAATGCGCCTAAGTCAGCCTCAACCATCAGGTGAACCAACTCTTCAAAGGTGACAGAGGGTTCCCAGTCGAGCTTTTGTTTGGCTTTGGCAGGGTCGCCAATCAACAGATCCACTTCCGTCGGACGGAGATAGCGATCGTCAAACTCAACGTAGTCTTGCCAATCCAGATTCACGTAGCCAAAAGCCAGATCCAGAAATTCTTTGACCGAGTGCGTCTCACCCGTAGCGACCACATAGTCGTCGGGCTGTTCTTGTTGCAGCATCAGCCACATCGCCCGCACATAATCTTTGGCATAGCCCCAGTCGCGTTTGGCATCCAGGTTGCCCATAAAGAGCTTTTTCTGTTTGCCAGCGACAATCCGAGCAACAGCGCGGGTGATTTTGCGAGTCACGAAGGTTTCGCCGCGACGGGGAGATTCGTGGTTAAACAAGATCCCATTACACGCAAACAGGTTATAGGATTCGCGGTAGTTGACCGTCTGCCAGTGACCGTACATCTTGGCACAGGCGTAAGGGCTGCGAGGATAAAACGGCGTGTCTTCATTCTGAGGGACGGCCTGAACTTTGCCATACATCTCAGAAGAGCCTGCTTGATAAAAGCGAACTTCGATTCCGGTGCGCTGTTGATAGTCACGAATGGCTTCTAGAATTCTCAGAACGCCCATTCCGACAACATCGGCGGTGTATTCTGGCGAGTCAAAACTAACGCGGACGTGAGATTGAGCGCCCAGGTTGTAGATTTCGACAGGCTGAACTTCTTCTAAAATGCGGCGCAGCGTGGTGCCATCTGCCAGATCGCCATAGTGCAAAAACAGTCTTGCATCTTCAACGTGGGGATCTTCGTAAATGTGATCGATGCGATCGGTGTTAAAGGTCGAAGTCCGACGAATAATGCCATGAACTTCGTAGCCCTTTTCGAGAAGCAATTCGCTCAAATAGGAGCCGTCTTGACCTGTGATACCCGTTAAAAGTGCCCGCTTACGCTGCGTCATTCTTGATTTTCCTCGCCTGCAACTACTGGTTAGAAAGGAGTCGCCATGCACGATCGCTGACTCGCTTCCGATTACTGTAACGTCAATCTATCTTGGATTTTCTACCTCTAGTTATCCCTCGGACAGCCGCACAAATAACATCCAGGCTACCGTAAAGCGGTTGTTTGGGTGATGAAGGTTCGATAGAATCTAGAACAAGATTTGTTGAAGGATTCATCACTCGCCGTACTGTGCTGGACTGCTCAAGGTCGCGTTTTGATCTTTGATGAAAACTAGAAACCAAACGATAGAAACGCAAATTTGATAGAGCCGTGCTGCTAGTAAATACACGCAAGGGGGGTTTAGTCCGGATCGGCGGTCAGGCTTGATGGTTTCTACATAAAAAATCGACTCCCTGAAGCTTTTGTAAAGCTTTGAGCAGAAAGTCGATCAATTCGATTGATTTTGAAAATTCAGTTACGAAGTTTTCTACAGACCCCGATATTTCATAAGGCCAAAGCTGACGTAGGGTGCGCTTTGCAATCTAATACGCGCCGTTGTTTTTTGGGAAGAGGACAACCCCGATCGTTCTCACAATCAGCCGCAGATCTAGCCAAAAATTTCTAGCGTTGACGTAGTAGAGATCCATTCTGACCCGTTGAGGATAGGGGATGTCGTTACGCCCGGAGACTTGCCACAATCCTGTGATGCCAGGGCGAGTGGTGAGAATGCGATCGATATGTTGTCCATATTTGGGCAATTCTTCTACCACAAGGGGACGCGGCCCGACCACACTCATATCGCCCTTCAGCACGTTCCAAAATTGAGGAAACTCGTCGAGGCTCGTAACTCTGAGAATCTGACCAATCCAGGTGATGCGCGGGTCGTACTTGAGTTTGAAATTGTCTTCAAATTCCTGGCGCATCTGGGGAGAGGTTTCCATGATCTCGACCAGTGCTTCGTCGGCCTTGGCAACCATCGTTCTAAATTTGATGCAGCCAAATCGTTTGTAGTTTTTCCCGACGCGCTCTTGCACGTAGAAAATCGGCCCCTCCGAACTGAGCGCAATCAGCATCGAGAGAAGCAGATAAACCGGAGAAAACAAAATTAAAACTGCAAGCGAGAATGCAATATCAAACATTCTTTTAGCGCGTTTCCCATGCAGGGTTTTGAGAATAAGCGGTCTTATCTCACGCTTGAGAAATGTCCGAATAGATTTACCGGAGATGAGTCGGCTTTCGGCAGTCATCTTACTCCTTAACAATTCCACACCACACAGTCAAATCATAAAGCCATAGACTCCTTCTGAGTGAATTTGCTCCCCTCTAAATAGGTAATTTTGAATAATTCGTCCAGAATGTCAGGAGTTTTTGGCTTGAAAGTCTCGATAAGCGATGTCTAAAAATGACAAATACTGTTGTTGGAAGCGATCGGCTCGAAAATAAAGAGCGTGCGATCGGGCGACGGCTGGCTCCAAAATAGGATAGTGTGTTTCAAAAATTTGCACCGCTTCGATCACCGCTTGTTCAGTTTGCTCAGAAAATAAAACGCCCGTTCCTTGGCTGCCGTGTTGCCGCACATCTCGCACCGTTTCCAAAGTGCCGCCTGCCCCAAACGCGATCACAGGAGTTCCGCAGGCTTGAGCTTCGACGGGAGCGATACCAAAATCTTCGTAAGCCGCGTAGACAAAGGCTTTGGCTTGAGAAAGATACTCGCTCACGACTTCATCGGGTTGCCATCCTAAAATCTGAACATTGGGCTGGGCGATGCGTTGCAGGTGTTTGAGTTCTGCACCGCTGCCAATCACAACTAAAGGCAATCCCAATTGATTAAACGCCTGAACGATCAGTGAGATTTTTTTGTAGCTAACGAGTCGAGAAACCGTGACATAAAAATCTTGTTTGGCAGAGTTAAACGGAAAGCGATCGATATTCACAGGGGGATAAATCACTTTGGACGATCGTCGATAGTAGCGCCAGATGCGTCGAGCCGTGGTTTTAGAGTTGGCAATGAAATGATCGACTCGATTGGCAGAAATCACATCCCATTGGCGCAGTCGATGTAACAAATATCGAGTCGGAATGCCTGCCAAACCCCGCCCTAATCTGCTGCCGTCTAGATAGTCAAATGTCAGATCCCAGGCATACCGCATTGGGGCGTGACAGTAGCAAATGTGCATCTGATGTGGAGCCGTGAGAACGCCTTTGGCTACTGCATGAGACGACGAGAGAATCACATCATAGTGACGCAGATCAAGCTGCTCGATCGCCAACGGCAAAAACGGCAAATATTTCTGAACACCCCTTTGAGCAAACGGAAAATGCTGTAAAAAAGTCGTGCCAATCTTGCGCTGATAAAGGTAGCTTTTGGGATTCACCGATTCAAAATCAATCAGTGCGTACAAATCAGCATCCACATGTTTGAGAATTTCCTGCACAACAAGTTCTGAGCCACCTGTTGCTTTGGGCGTTAACCATTCGTGAACGAGTGCGTAGTTAGGATTCACCGAAAGGATTTACCGAGACTTGGGGGCATTAATGGCTTTGCATCATATCGCGAAACGCTTTCGATCGCTCACCTTGGATGTTAGAGAAAGCAGACTGTTTTTTGTGATACGGCAGTGTTCAAAATTTACTGGTAAAAACTAGTAATTGCCAACCCTTTGTGAAGGTTCGTCTTAGTGACGTTTGGCGAAAAAAATAGCCAGCTTTGTCAAAAAGCCGGCCCAAATCAACCTGTTGTCGTTTTCGTATCTTTTTACATTGGAGAAGACCCATCCACGTGTTCCCATACTTGCGGCGGGTTCCTTCTAGGTCATTAAGCCCTATTCGCTCAACATTGTAACAACATACACAAACTTTTTGTCACGAATATTCACAGTTTGGTGACATAGCTCTTTCTAATGGTAGAGGACGCGATCGAAAAGCCTGACTGATTGCCGGGTCTAATCGCTACTTTTCGCTGACTCGTTGAGGCTGTCCCCAGAGGATGCGCTCTTGCTTGTAGATAACCGTTCCAGGTTTTGCGCCTTTAGGTTTATAGACGTGCTTGGGTTCGGTGTAGACGACGGGGACTTTCTCACTTTGTCGAGCGCGACTGTAGTAGGCCGTCAAGTCAGCCGCAAATTGCAGATCAGATTCGTCAGGCGCGGCTCCAGGTTCCAGTCGTAAAAGGACATGACTGCCAGGAATTTCTTGAGTGTGAAACCAGAGATCGTATTCATTTGCCGATCGCGTCAGTCGATCGTTTTGTCGATTGTTCCTTCCCACCAATAATTCAAAGCCGCTGGGCGTTTTGTACTGATAAGGACGACTTGCCGCATCTTCTTTAGCTGGTTCTTTTTGGTAGTCAGACGCTTCTATATAATTTTGCTGAATCAGTTCTTCGCGCACCTCTTCCAGCGCTTCTAAATCTTCGGGCGCTTGATAGTCTGTAAATTGAGTCAGCGTGGCTTCGACCTGTTCGAGGTAGTCGATTTCTTCTTGAACGGCTTGAAGTAACGGCTCGATCGCCCCACGAGTTCGTTTTAATTTTTGGTGACGTTTGTAGAGTGCCTGAGCATTTTGCACCGCGTTTTTTTCGGGATCAAGGGGAATCTTGATCGGCTGCTCGGTTTCAAAGTCTAGAAGCTCGATCGCTTTTAGTCCCGGTTCCCACAAATGCAGGTGCGCCATCAACAAATCGGCCTGCTGCTTTGATTGATCAGCCTGATCAGCGCTCGCCAACCGACCTTTAAAAGAATCTGCTTTGACTCGTAGCTTGCCCAACAGCGTATTGAGCTTCTGCTGAATTTGATGACGAAGTTGCCCAAAAACCTGCTGGTTGAGTTGGTTGGTGTAGTAGCGATCAAGCAGCGTTTGTACCGAACTCACTGGCTCAGTCATGGCCCAACCCATTACGGTGTAGCCTGTCGCCGTCCAACCCGGTTGAAACTCGCCATTCTCTAGCGTCTTTAGCCAGGTCTGCCAGCGGTCAAACAAGCGATCCCAATCTGCATCGGTCAAATTTTCGGTCGATTCGTCTGGGTCAAGCTTTGCCGCTTGCAGCATTGAGAGCAACAGGGCAGAACTGAGACCCCGATAGTTTTTGAGCAGGTTACGACGAATGGCACCGGGCACCAGCGCAACGCGCGATCGCCAGCTTTCCAAACTTTCGCTCAAAGTGGGACTCGGATCTCTGAGCGCAGGCGGCAACTCATAAGGCTGACCCGTCTGAATCGGGCGAACGCTAGATTGATTAGAACTCACCTGATGAGCCGCTGTCACAATCTGATTGTCCTGATTTGCCAAAATCACATTGCTGTATTTGCCCATAATCTCGACATACAAATGCCACAAAACCGGATCACCCGGACGTTTGGCAAATTGCAGATCGAGCGCACGCTCCCACGCAGCCACAGGGACGATCGCCACCAGGGCCAGATTTCCCACCTGATGACGCAACTGTTGACTAAAGGTAAAGGTATCTGGAGTCCGAGGCGGTGGACTGCCCACCCCAATTCGAGCCGCTTGCGGATGCCAGGAAATCGTTAACCAACCTCGCCGATCTAATGTGCGGAGCGCCAGAGATACCGTAAAGCGATCGTGCTGATAGACTTGCTCCAATCGAGCAGGCAGCCAATCAGTCCGAATTTCGCAGCAGGCCGCGGTCAGTGTCGTTAGGTCAACAGGTTGCAAAATAGTTCTTTAGAAACGATGAACAATCGAGGATGAACAGTCTTCAGGTTTGACAGTTCAATTCTGCAACCATTGTTTTTAATTCATCTGTTACGAATTCATCCCTCTCTTGAGTCTATCGTGTGGTGTAAAAATAAGGAATTCAGGACTGGCTAGACTGTGAATAGAAGTGAATAGAAAAGGTTTTGAGTTTAATGTCTTGAATTTGCTGTCTTAAGTCCGGTATCCAAAAGCTATCTATTAAGTTTGCGTGTTTACCTTGTAGTGAGATTTTTTTGCAGATACGATGAGGGGTGAGTTCCCTAGCTTGGCTCGATCGGACAAACCGCCCATGACCGATATCAAGTTGATCAACATTGGGTTTGGCAATATTGTGTCCGCCAATCGAGTTGTGGCGATCGTCAGTCCTGAATCTGCCCCTATCAAACGACTCATCACTGACGCAAGAGACGAAAAAAGGCTCGTAGATGCCACCTATGGACGACGCACTAGAGCCGTGATTATTACAGACTCAGGACATATTATTCTCTCAGCCATTCAGCCCGAAACGGTGGCCAATCGATTTGTTTTTACCAGAGAGACAGAAGAGTAGCGTTTTGACTTCTTCCAAGTTTTGGATTAAGAACTCAGAACTCCAAACTCATAAAGGTTACACGCTATACTCACATAATCACAAAACCGGGAACTTTAGCGCTAACGCATTCGAGGCAGACTATGGGCAAGGGTAGACTCATTGTTTTGACGGGGCCAAGCGGTGTAGGAAAAGGCACCTTACTGCGATCGCTGCTTCGTCGTCATCCAGAAATTTATGTATCTGTCTCAGTCACAACTCGCGCTCCCCGTCCTGGAGAAATTGACGGACGAGACTATTACTTTGTGACGCGGCTCCAATTTGAGCGGATGGTCGCGCAGGGCGAACTACTGGAATGGGCAGAATTTGCGGGCAACTGCTATGGCACTCCTCGTCAGGCAGTCCAAGACAAGATCCAAGCAGGACAGTGGGTAATATTAGAAATCGAACTAGACGGAGCGAGGCAGATTCGCAAAACCTTCCCCAGTGCGCTGCGAATGTTTATTTTGCCCCCTTCGATGAGTGAGTTAGAAACTCGCATTCGTGGACGGGGACAAGATTCTGACAGTGCGATCGAGCGGCGTTTGGCAAGAGCCAGAGAAGAAGTGAATGCGGCTCATGAGTTTGACATTCAAATCGTCAATGATGACCTCGAAGAAGCCTTGAGCAAGATTGAGTCAGCCCTCTTTGAGCCTGTTCCTGCGGTCTGTTAACTGACTTCACTTGTTAATTGTTGTTCAAACTGCTCAAACAGTCGGTCAACTAGATTACGCTTCAACCTAAATCAGGCAGATCCAGTCTTATCGATTGCATCCGCCTGATTTTTTAATGTGAATTCAATCTTGTTTAGTCTAAGAAAGTAGCAATGACGATCGCCTACAGCCCTGCCGCAAAGTTCTTAAACAAAGCAATATTATTCAGCAAGAAGTAAGCAAGGGCTGCTCCTCCAATTCCCCCGATCAAAAAGCCACTGGCGTACTCATTCCAACCGTGTTCTGATTGGAATGTATCGGGTGGATTGGGCGTTGTAATGGTAACCGTCGGCCCAGGAGGATTGCTGCTGGCATAGAGAGAAAGGGTGAGTGTGGAGATGATTAGCAGCCCGATCGTAGACAGCAGCCCAGCCAGATTAGCAATATCAGTGTCGCGCAGCGGCCCCAACTTGGCAAATGGGCCAAAAATCCAGTAGCCGTGAGCCATTCCCACTTCTAGCCCTCGACGCAGCGGTGACAATCCAGCCCGATAAGCTGGGAGTGCATTGATATAAGCCCGGACGATCGGAGACGAATTGATCGGAGTCGCCAAGTTACCGTCCTGAATGTCGTAGCCCGGAAAAACCACTTCACGATTTCGAGGATCACCAGGATTATTGTTGGCTTCTGGATGTTTAAGGACTTGCATAGAAACTCCTCAGTGTCAAATTAACGGAATGGAGTGATTTTACGAAGTTGCGATCGTTCCTTCATCACTCTGAAGACACAAGCCATTTAACCAAGTTTGAAACGCAAATTCTGCCCCTAAGTAGATCTGCCTAAATCTCTCCAATAGGTCAGCAACTGGTAAAGCGGATTACAAAAAAAATCTTTGGGTGAATGTCATACTGCTGTGAGAAAGTTCACCAAGTTTCTTTATAAAGATTTAAGATTTCTGAACAATTGGTCGGAACTACCCTGATCACTTCTATCTTGGAAGAAGTTTGGAGGAAGACTCGGAAAGCGTTTTTCCAGTTTACCTGTCCTGTATGACTGCTCAGAGTGTGCCATGTATATGAGCCTTGCATCCAGCTATTTGCGTTCTCTCGCGTTGACAAGCGTCTTCAGCTTTATTGCCCCTTTGGTGTTGGTTGGAAGCGCGATCGCCGGGCTAGGGCTATTGGGGCTGTTTCCCTGGCTGGCTGGCTTTTCTCGAATGGGGCTTGAGCAGGTCAAAATCTTTCTTCAAACCTTTGGTAATGGTAACGCGCTAGAAGGCTCACTGGTGATTGGGTGCGCCTGTGCTCTGGTCGGTGCCCTGTTTGACACCTATATTTTCTACCGTCAGCGCAGCTTTCGTCAGTAAGAAACTCGTTAAAAATTCCCCAAAAATTGCCATTACTCACTATCGTTTAAAGAGTTTGATCCCGTTGCTCTTCATCGTGAGTGAGATCCATTGCTGCAAAGTCAAGTTTTCAGATGTTTGGTGATTCGTTTGGTAGTTTTTCTGGCGATCGTTCTGACGTGGGAAGGGTTGCCTCAAGCCGCTTATGCTCGTACCGAAGTTCCGCCGACTCAATCCATTCAGCCCTATGTGGATCGAGTGATTGATCAGGTCACCGAGTTTAAGCTCGACAACGGCATGAAGTTTATTGTTCTAGAACGGCACCAGGCTCCCGTTGTTTCGTTTCTCACCTATGCAGATGTGGGCGGCGCAGACGAGCCGGACGGAAAAACAGGAGTGGCTCACTTTTTAGAACACTTGGCCTTTAAGGGAACGACGCGAATTGGGACGACGAATGCTCAAGCAGAAAAGCCCTTGCTCGATCGCTTAGATCAGCTTTCTGAACAAATCCAAACTGCAAAAGGCGCAGAAGCGACTAAATTGCAGCAGGAGTTCGATCGCATCGAAGCCGAAGCCGCCAAGCTGGTTGAGCAAAACGAACTGGGACGCATCGTTGAGCAAGCAGGCGGCGTGGGGTTGAATGCTAATACGTCGAGCGATGCCACTCGCTATTTTTATAGCTTCCCAGCAAACAAATTAGAACTGTGGATGTCGTTGGAGTCAGAGCGCTTTTTGGAGCCAGTGTTTCGCGAGTTTTACAAAGAAAAAGCTGTCATTCTCGAAGAGCGCCGACTGCGGACGGATAACTCCCCGATCGGGCAAATGATCGAAGCTTTTTTAGACAAAGCGTTTCAGGTTCATCCCTACAAGCGTCCGGTGATTGGCTACGACCAGGATATTCGCAATCTGACGCGCAAAGATGTGCAGGAATTTTTTGAGACCCACTATGCGCCCAATAATCTGACGATCGCCCTGGTGGGAGATGTCGATCCCAAAGAAGTGAAGCGCTTGTCCCAGATTTATTTTGGTCGGTTCAAATCAAGACCTGCTCCTCCGGATGTAACGGCTGTGGAGCCACCTCAAACTCAGACTAGAGAAGTCACCCTGCGTCTCAACTCACAACCCTGGTATCTCGAAGGCTATCACCGTCCCGCATTGAACCATCCCGATAGTATTATTTACGAAGCGATCGCCAGTCTTCTCAGCGATGGGCGCACGTCTCGTTTATACAAATCTCTGGTCGAAGAGAAGCGAGTCGCGTTGGCCGCCCAGGGACTCAATGGATTTCCCGGCGACAAACATCCCAACTTAATGTTGTTCTACGCGCTGACGGCTCCCGGAAAATCAGTGGAAGATGCGGCAAAAGCGCTGCGATCGGAAACAGAACGCCTGAAAACGGAGTTGGTTTCTGCTCAAGAATTAGACCGGGTAAAAACTCAAGCAAAAGCGGGATTGCTGCGATCGCTCGACTCAAATAGCGGCATGGCTGAATCGTTGTTGGAGTATGAAGTCAAAACCGGAAGCTGGCGCAATTTATTCAAAGAGTTGGAAGCGATCGCCAACATCACTCCCAATGATGTCCAACGCGTCGCTAAAGCAACCTTTACGGCTGAGAATCGAACGATCGGACGCATTCTGCCTCTAGAACGTTAAGCTCAAATCAAGACGTAACAGGAGTAACAAAATGACTTCTACCAGTTTGCGAGAAATCTGCTCTCTAGAAGATTGGATGCAAAACCCTGTGAAAGGGACAGAATGGGTCAATGGAGCGCTAATCCATAAGAATCCGGAGGTTTGGGTTGATGGACATCTCATTGCAAATAATGGAATGACGCTGAAGCATGGTCGAGTCCAGGCAAAACTGGCAACTCACTGGGAGAATTACAAAGAGCAAAATAAGCTGGGTGGAGAAGTTTATACAGAAGCGCCGTGTCGCACAAACAAACAAGGACGCAAGCCAGATGTTGCCTACTTGAATCCATCTCTAGTGGCTCAGTTTGGCAATGCTGAAACGCTGCCCCAAAGTTTTCCGTTGAGTGCTGAAGTGGTCTCACCGACTGACTTTGCAGAAGCTGTGATTGCAAAAGCCTATGAGTATTTGCAGTCTGGTGGTGAAGAAGTTTGGCTAATTTTCCCAAACAATTTTTGGGTCATCGTCCTGACTCAGGAGACGAGAAAAATCTTTGGTTCTGGTGAAGTGGTTTGTACTCAAATCGTGTTACCAGGTTTTAGAATGGGCGTTGACGAACTGTTGGCTTGAGTGTTGAAAGTTTTGTTAGGAATTGTGTGTTGAATGAAAGCAATGAATCGTAAAAATCGGATTGCAAAAACTGTTACACTCGTATTTTCGTTCATTGTCTTGCCTGCGTTGCTGTTATCGTTGGCGTTGATTCTCCCAGCTTCTGCTGACGTACCCAAGCATTACACCGATCTCAAATTTTCATCCCCTCCCGAAATTAAGCTGCCTGACTACACTCGCTTTCAGCTTCAAAACGGCATGATTGTCTACTTGATGGAGGATCACGAATTGCCTTTGGTCAGCGGTACAGCACTGGTACGTACAGGCGATCGCTTTGAACCCCTCGATAAAACAGGTTTAGCGGGATTGACTGGAGCCGTGATGCGATCGGGCGGCACTCAAAAAAACTCCCCTGACCAACTCAATCAACGCCTAGAACAACGGGCGGCCTCCGTCGAAACGGGCATTGGCTCTACGTCAGGAAGTGCCAGTTTTAGCGCTCTCAGCGAAGACTTAACGGAAGTCTTTGACTTGTTTGCAGAAGTGATTCAGCAGCCAGCCTTCGCGCCTGAAAAATTTAATTTAGCAAAACTGCAAACGCAAGGAGGAATCGCTCGACGTAACGATGATCCCAATGAAATTGCAGGTCGAGAATTTGAAAAACTTATTTATGGCAACACTAGCCCCTACGCGAGAACGGTTGAATATACAACGCTAGAAAACGTCACCCGTGAAGACTTAATCAGTTTTTACCAACGCTATTTCTATCCCAAAAATATGCTTCTGGGAATTGTCGGTGATTTTGATAGTCAAAAAATGCGATCGCTCATCGAGTCAAAATTCAACACCTGGAATTCCGCAAAAGCTCGATCCACTCCTTCACTACCAGACGTTTCTCAAGCCAAACAGGGCGGTATCTTCTTTGTCAGTCAGCCACAGCTAACGCAAAGCTATATTCAAATGGGGCATCTGGGCGATACGCTAAAAAATCCCGATTACCCAGCGCTGTCTGTTATGGACAATGTGTTAAGTGGATTCGGAGGGCGACTATTTAACGAAGTGCGATCGCGCCAGGGTCTTGCGTATTCAGTTTACGCCAGTTGGAGTCCGCAGTTCGATTACCCAGGCGTATTTATAGCAGGAGGACAGACGCGATCGGACGCGACAGTTCCCTTTATTCGATCAGTGTTGGGCGAGTTAGAAAAGATTCGCACTCAGCCTGTTTCTGAAAGTGAATTAGCGTTCGCTAAAGATTCTGTATTGAATTCGTTTATCTTTAACTTTCAAGATCCCAGTCAGACGCTTTCGCGATTGCTGAGATATGAGTACTTTGGGTATCCGATGGATTTCATTTTTCGGTATCGCCAGCAAGTTGAGAAAACCTCGATCGCTGATGTTCAAAGTGTTGCAAAAAAATATCTTCAGCCTGAAAAAATTGTGACTTTAGTCGTGGGCAATCAGAAAGATATTCAACCCTCACTCGCCAGTCTGGGGCAACCCGTAACGGCGATCGACATTACGATTCCCCCACCCAAATCGGCTTCTCGTCCTACGCCCTGATTTATCGATAGATCGCATCTTCGATCGTCACTCTAAAAAACTCGCCCTCTGACTCAAAGCGATTGCTGCCAAAATACCAGCCCACTCGCAGTCGAGTCGGAATCGTGTAGCCGCCAAACGTTCGTTCTTCTTCTGCGATCGCTCCAAAGTCCACATCATGAAACTCAGCCCCTTCTGGATTGCCCCAGCGCGACAACATTACTGTTAGAAGTCGCCCCTGGTCAACTGTCAGCGAGAGCTTTGCTAAATTGCCATAGGCGAGAAATTGAGCGTGAAGACGTGAACCGTCAGCCGTCCAATCAGCGCGATCGTCACAAAAGATAGACGGCAACCAGACCGATTCTGCCTGAACTCGACCAAGGGCCGATCGCGTCACATCACCCCCCGCGGCCATCATCACTGGAATCATGCCCAACAGTTTCCATTGCATTGAGCCTGCTCCATCAACCAGACGATCAAATCCCTCGATCGGAATGCCATTCATTCGCACTGTAGCCTGCCAGATCATTCCTCGACTTCGACAAATCACTTGCTCCGCTCTAAAGGGAAGCCAACGCTGCAACTTAATTTCGCCATGCATCCGTAAGCGAACCGCCGATGCAAGCACTGTTTTGTCAGCAATGGCGTGGTTGAGATACTGCTGCACCGACTCAGGAAGATGGGTAATTTGCTCAGGTCGAAAAGTCTGCTCACCCAACGGCACCGTCTCCCACAGTTCATCAAGCGATAAGTCTGAAGCCATCGTTTTGATCATGGTCACCCTTTCACCTCTAGCCTACGAGACAAAAACAGTACCTCTCACTCAAAGAATAAAACAATCATCTGAGGAACTCGTGAGGAGACTCCATGCATTAGCTTTCGATCAACTCACGAACCCTGTTAACCAAAGAACCCCAAAGCCAGTTCTCCCTCCTCCCTCCTCCCTCCTCCCTCCTCCCTCCTCCCTCTCTCACTTTTACACTTTGTAATCTTCCATATAAGTACTTCCTCCCTCCGAAGGCCTTAGACTCTTAAAATACTGCAAACATTCAGCCAACTTCCTTCAGTCCCTATGTTTCCAACTCATCGTCCCCGTCGTCTCCGCAATCATCCTCAACTGCGTCGGATGGTTCGTGAGCATGTGTTGACTACCAGTGATTTGATTTACCCGCTGTTTGCGGTACCTGGTGACGCGATCGCCAAAGAAGTGCGCTCCATGCCGGGGGTGTTTCAGTTGTCGATCGACAAAATCGTCGAAGAAGCCAAAGAAGTCTACGACCTGGGTATTCCTGCAATCATTTTGTTTGGCATCCCTGCTGACAAAGATGTGGATGCGACGGACGCTTGGCACGAGTGCGGAATTGTCCAGAAAGCGACGACTGCCGTCAAACAAGCAGTACCCGATCTGATCGTGATCAACGACACTTGTCTTTGTGAATATACGCCGCATGGTCACTGTGGCTATCTCCAAGTTGGCGATCTGACGGGACGAGTTCTCAACGATCCAACGCTGGAATTATTGAAAAAAACCGCCGTCGCTCAGGCAAAGGCAGGAGCCGATATCATTGCGCCCTCTGGCATGATGGATGGCTTTGTTTCAGCGATTCGAGAAGGACTGGATGCCGCAGGCTTTGAAGACATCCCAATTCTCTCTTACGCTGCTAAATATGCCTCTGCCTACTATGGGCCGTTCCGAGACGCAGCAGAATCAGCCCCCCAATTTGGCGATCGCCGTACCTACCAAATGGACCCTGGCAATGTGCGTGAAGCGATCAAAGAAATCGAACTCGACATCGCAGAAGGAGCCGATATGCTCATGGTCAAGCCCGCCTTGTCTTACATGGATATCATTCATCAAGTCAAAGCAGCGACCAATCTTCCGGTAGCCGCCTACAACGTATCGGGTGAGTATTCGATGATCAAAGCGGCAGCGCTCAACGGCTGGGTGGATGAAGAGAAGATTGTTCTAGAAACGCTGACTAGTTTCAAACGGGCCGGGGCGGATTTGATTCTCACTTACCATGCCAAAGATGCAGCCCGCTGGCTAGGAGCCTAATGTTTGGCGCGATCGCTCTTTCTATGCAATGTCTGAATCCAATGTCTAAGGAATCTGCGATCGTGCCTTGCAAAAATTCTGATGCGCCGCTTTTCTCAAACTTTCGAGTTCCACAAAAATTGGCTTAAAGTTTCTTAGACTCAGGAGTCAGGGGTAGAAGCGTTAAATAACGACGTGAAAGAACTCAATTGAACTAACACAAAAAAAGTAGTCCGCAGCACAGACTACGAACTACTCACATGGATTAGGAACAGCAGAAACTTTATTTGACGGTGCTGTTTTGACGGCGACGCAGCATCAGACCCGCAGCCCCCAGACCCAGCAAGGACAGCGCGACAGAAGGCTCAGGCACAGGCTTCATCAGTGCTCTAACATTCTTTTCACCGATGTCTACGATGAAGACTGTATCGTTGAAGTCACGATCGGAGTTTTCGTTTTTGCCGCCCGTCGCATTCTTGTCACCGTACAGATCTTCAAAGCCCAGCAGCAAGTAGCGATTGTTGACCGCATAAGCCACGACGTGTTGAAGACCATCTGCATTCATAGCCGTCTGGGTGCCAAAGACGTTTGCGCCTGTGCCCCGATTTAGACCATCTGCGCGTAGAGAAAAGTCGAGTTGAGAACCGCCCAAAATCTGACCCAATCTAACGCCATCTCCCAGCTTCAGTGCGTTTCCGCCCCAACCGCCGACGCAACCACTTCCTTCACAAGAGATGTCTCCAAAGAGCAGCCCTTTGGTGTTGGTTGCACCCTCTGACGTAAAGGCGAGTTGGTTGCGGTAGCCTGCCCCTTCGTTGATGAAGAATGCAGAAACGTTGTAGTCATACTTGAGCTTGAGCTTGGCGGCATCAAGTTTGAACTGTCCGCTATTGGGAAGCTCAACACTTTCTGCTTGGACGTACTGCTGATAGGGTGCGTCGTCAAAGCCTGTTTGAGACTTGTCCAGAATGGTGGGTTGAGCGCTATTCCAAACGGTGTCGCTGGGAGAAAGAGCGGCGGCTGATGCGGCTGAAGACTGAGCAACCACTCCGGTGACAACAGCGGTCGCAGCGAGGAAACCTGAGAAGAATTTGGTGTTCATGGATGTGTAAATGAAGTGCAGCTAAGGTCTTGAAATCAGTCCGTTGGGGTGACAGTTCTCCAACCGTACTGTGTATCTTCTAATACTTCTAACAGTTCTTTTGGGCTGCGTCACTACTTTCGATCGTTCTTGGTTAATTCTTTATTAGAAGCCTTTCTGGACGATGGTTTCACGGATCTCTGAGAGTCTGTAAAAAGTTGATCTTCTACTACCTAACGAATAAATTAAGTGTTATTACTGAAATAGAGCCTGAATTGTTTCTCATTAACTACCAATTCAACAAATTTCCAAAAAAGTGACTCCGCATACCTAGCGAAGCCCAGGAAAAGCCATCAGTAGCGCTACGGGCAAAAGGACTGTTTATAAAAAAAGGGACGATCGTACGTGCTCCGATCGCACTCTACTGGTTGGCTAATCAAAACGTAGCGCCTCTATATCGACCAGGACGCTTAACCACATGCCTACGAACAAATTTTGGAATGTCGCCTCGGTGCCCCATGACAATGACCGCATCTCCTTCGGCTAAGGTTAGCGACTGGCTGGGATGATTGATGGTCGTTCCGTCGGCTTGGCGCAGTGCAACGATGATAAACGTGCCTTTGCCGCGAAATTCAATATCGCCGATCGTGACTCCTACCATTGGAGAACCAGGCGCGATCGCCAACTCATCCACCTGGACATCCACCTGAGCAAGTAACTCGTTGAGATTGCTGCGGCCGTCGTCTTGATTTAGAAAATCCAAAGTGGCGGGGTGAGTGATCATGTGAGACATTCGCAAAGCGCTGATGGCGGCGGGGAGAACGACTTGATCGGCCCCCGCAAGTCTAAGTTTTTTCTCAGTAGAAGGAAGCTCGCCCCGCGACAAGATCATCAGATTAGGATTTAACTCACGCGCCGTCAGAGTGATAAACACGTTAACGGCATCATCGGGCAAAACCGTCGCGAGAACCTTGGCTCGATCGATTCCTGCGGCGTACAAAATTGCTTCGTCGGTAGCGCTGCCGAGTCGCACCAGGTAGTTGAGGGTTTCGGCTTTGGCAATGCGTTCGGGGTTGTTGTCGATGACGACGAAGGGCAGATTGGCATCGGCTATTTTTCGCGCTAGGATTTGCCCCATGCGCCCAAAGCCACAAATGATAATGTGCTGTTCTAGGGTTTCGATCGCGCGGGTCATTTTTCTGGCTCCTAATGCTTTGTTGATTTCACCTTCGGTAATCATTTGGACAAAACCGCCGACCATGTAGACGGCTGATGATGTTCCGGCGACGATGACCAGGATAGTCAAGATTTTTTTGTCGCGGGTGTCGATCGGGCGCACTTCGCCATAGCCCACTCCAAATGTGGTGATCACCACCATGTAAACGGAGTCCAAAACTGACCAGCCTGCCATGACATAGCCTATTACGGCGAGGGCAAACGTGATTGCAAAAAAGAGTGCCCCAGTGAAAATGCGTCTAAGTGAGCCTTGCATGAGTAACGGTCATCATAATAGAGAAAAGAACTTGCAAATCAGTTGGGTTAAACAAGATTGTTTTTATACTACTGATCTGCTTATCTTGTTCATAAACTTTTCTCTAAAGTCTGTCTGTTCTCTGGATGTCTTTTAGCGTGTGATGGCGATTGCCGAGTTGAATCGTTACAAATTAACTTCTGTGCTTCGGATGGTTTTGTGGAGGGTGTAAAAGGTTTTATAGCTTAAGTCAATTCGACAATTTTTTTTGTTTCGTTGCTGGGCACTTCTGCCCCCCAACCCCCCAATTCTGCGGGACTTTTAGACAAGATTCTGGTTTACAAGTCTTCTAGTAGGAGACTAAAGACTGCACTAACGAGAAAGGGTTGCAAGACGATCGGCAATCCAGATTTTGATAATCGCTAAATCCCCGAATTCTGGGGGACTTTTAGATCAGGTTTCTAGTTCAAAGTCCAAATTTAAGTTAATTGAAATATTCATCATCCAGCGATGTCTTGATCAGAAACATACAGCCGCCCTGGGTATGAGGCGCATGACTAGAGCCTTGACTTGAGCGAATGTAATCGCCCCCATAATAGACCTGCCCCGCCACCTCCAAATCGCCCTCCAGCATGTAGATTTCTTCAACCGATGCATGACGATGAGTGGGATAAGTCACCCCGGCTTCAGCCCGTAAAAGACAAGTCAACTTACGGTCAGTTCGATCGCGATGCAGAATAGCGATCGTCACTCTAGGGACAAAAGGATGAGGTTGCCACACTTGATCCTCAGCGCGAACAAATCGATCACCGGGTAGCGGCCGCGCGGAATCTGCAACTCTAATCTTGTCAAACAACCGTTCTTTGAGATTGGGCGCGATCGCCGGACTGGGAGCGCTATAAGCTAGGGCCGCCACCACCGCCTGAAAATCTGCCAATTCTGCTGCCAATCCTGGAGACTGCGCGATCGCCTGATCTACCAACCGTCGATCGTCCTCGTCCAAAATATCTAACGAGCGCGCTGCGATCATCTCATCAATACAAGGATTTTCAGGTTCCATCACATCTCTGCTTCATCGTAAGTATATGAACTTGGATCAAAAATAATACGCATTCTAATTTTAGGGGTTGAATTCAAGGTCTCCTGGCAATTATCTAGATTAACGCGGCAGAAGAGGCAGCGACATTAGACCAGAGAAATGGAACTAGAGACACGGGAATCGTTACATCAGACCGGAGACATTCGACTAGAGACTTTAGTAGCAGTCCAGAGTCCGAAGTTCAGAGTCCAGAGTTCCCACCCACTTCTCATTCTTGCCAATTTCCTAAAGCCGTGCGGAGCTTACTCAGCCCCAGACGAACTCGCGTTTTGACCGTGCCCAAAGAAGCCCCCACCTCAGCCGCAATTTCGCTCTGAGACAACCCTTTGTAGTAGGCCAACTCGATGACTTGCCGCTGCTCATCCGGAAGTTTGCTGAGGGCAGTAGACACAATATCCCGACGTTCTAAAATTAGGGCATCTTCGATCGGATCTACGCTAGATTTACCCGATTGGATCTGAACCGCCTCGATCGAAGCCATTTCGGTCTTGGTGGCCCGCTGCAAACTGCGTAATCGGTCTAAAATTCGACTGCGAACCAGCATAAAAATCCATGTGTCCACCCTGGCGCGAGTGGGGTCGTAGCGATCGGCCGTGCGCCAGATTTGTGAAAACACATCCAACACAACCTCTTCGCTTTCCTCGGTCGATCTCAGACTTTTGTGGGCGATGGCGTGAATAATTCGAGCGTAGCGATCATATAGTTGGGACAGTGCAGCCTGATCTTTTTGGGCAACCTTTGCCAGCAATAGAGCCTCTTCTGACTTCGCTGGATCATCATTTAAAATGAATGACATTCTATGCCTGTCTTAAACGTTTTCTGAAGGGGTCGCAATGAGCTTCAACGACTGAACTATTTTCTACGGAGCTAAGATTTTAGAAATTGGTTTTATTAGCTGATTGCAAGGTACAACATACTTGTTACAGATTAACACTTCACCCAGCTAAAAAGATGAGAATTGCCTGAGAGAAAAGTCTTACACAAGCTGAGAATATTGTCTTTGCAAGCCTTTTGACATCCCCACGTCATCCTCTCTGGTCAAGCCGAATTGCCTGCTCTAACGCGGACTTTTCTCTAGCGCGATACACATAAGGCTGCAATCTCGCCCCATCCAATCCCGTTAGAATGCACAGATCTTCTAGTTTGATGCCGCGCATTAACATCTCAACTCGCCAGGTTTGCTGGGTTTGCTCCAGGGTAGGAGGGTGTCCTTCGGGCGTGACCAGACCGTGAGTTAATTGTTGCCAACGCTGTTGAGCTTCGTCTTCTAGCAGCGATCGACCGTTCTCCACAAAGATTTCTGGATGAGTATCTTTACGACTTCTCAGCCATTGAGTTAAGGGATTTTTGGCATACGAGCCGTAGCGTTTGCCCATGATCCACTGATTGATCGGGACTTGTCTAATCAACCCTTGACTAACTTGCAAAAGCTGATGGGTGGCATCGTGAACATGGTGCAATCGCTCCAGACTCAACGCCTCATCTAGACTCAATCCTGCTCCAAACAAAACATACACCAGCGCATAGTCTTGCAGCCCTGCTTTTTTGCCCCGTTGTAGAATTAAATGCACCAAATTCGCAGGTAGGTCTGCAATCTTTGCGATCGGAGTCGCCGCGACGGGTGGCACAACGGGAACGATCGCCCCTGGAGTCTGAGAAACCGCTCCATGCAAAAACAGCGTCACCAAATTTTCTAAAAAGTCATCGCGATCCTGCCACAGATCATGAAACTCGCTGGTAAACTCAATCACCGCATAGCCCAACAGCATATCATTGAGCAAACTAGCCAACTTTTCGGCGGGTAAATGGCTGTGAAGCTGCCCGCGATCGATGACGGTCTGAAAGTAAGCAGCCACATATCGATTGGCTTGAGTAAACCCCCTTCCCAACGCTTCACGGTTTTCAGAAGGATATTGACCTGACTCACCGACGACCGATCGCACCACTTCTGGAATTCGCTCTAATGCTTGCAAACACGCCGTTGCATAGTCTTTGAGTGCTTGATAGATACTACTGGTCTGATCGGCTCGCTGGATCAAGTCCTGCCCCAGGTTGGTAAACACCGCCGCTTCCTCAATCACCGCCAGCAGCAATCCGTGTTTGTTGCCAAAATGCCGAAACAGCGTCACTTCATTCACATCGGCCAACTCTGCAATCTGTTTGGTCGTCGTTTCGGTGACTCCCTGAGCGGCAAATAGCTCCAGTGCTGCATTAATTAAACGCTGTCGAGTGGGGCTTCTGGGGTTAGACATGCGAGAAATGCAAGCAGCACTTGCACAAATACAAAACTGTTGCTATCGTGATGGAATGTAAGTAACACTTGCATCCTTACTCTTACTGTAACTGGCTTTCTTACTAAACGGGTGAAGCGGTCTTGCCGTTGATCAAGGCGCTCTCTTGGAGGGATTCACCCAGAGTCGCTGCAAATAACGAATCGCATCTAGAATCTTGCGATTTGCACACTCTGTTATTTGGTGAGTTTATTGGGTGAGTTACCGCCATCTTAAATCAAGGATTTTTATGACTTCCAATCCGATGCAATCTGTTGTTTCAAATCGTCGCTCTCCTGGAGCTACTCGCGAGGAGTCGCCTGCTTTTAGCTGGGTCAATCTGGGCTTCTTTGGCACCTTTCATTTGCTGGCGCTGCTGGCTCCGTGGTTTTTTTCCTGGTCGGCGCTGGGCGTGATGCTGGTGCTGCACTGGCTATTTGGCAGCATTGGGATTTGTCTGGGCTATCACCGATTGTTGACGCATCGTAGTCTTCAGGTGCCGAGATGGTTGGAATATACGCTGGCAGTCTTAGGCGCACTCGCATTACAAGGCGGCCCGGTCTTTTGGGTGGGCGGACATCGAATGCACCATCTGCATACCGAAGATTCGATTCAAGATCCCTACTCTGCCGATCGTGGGTTTTGGTGGAGTCATATGATCTGGTTGTTTTATCCACAGAAGCAGTTTTTTGACTACGATTCTTACAAAAAGTTTGCGCCTGATCTAGACAGACATCGGTTTTATCGCTGGCTCGATCGCTCCTTTCTATTACTTCAAATTCCCGTAGCAGTTGGGCTGTATCTGGTGGGCGGATGGTCGTTTGTGATTTATGGGGTGTTTTTGAGAGCCGTTTTGTTGTGGCATAGCACCTGGTTGATCAATTCGGCTTCTCACATGCGAGGGTATCGATCGTTTGACTCTGACGACAATTCTCGTAATCTCTGGTGGGCAGCAATTCTCACCTATGGCGAAGGCTGGCACAACAATCACCATGCTTACCCCAATGTGGCCAAAGCGGGCTGGAAATGGTGGGAAGTGGATGTAACCTGGTGGGCGATTCAAGGCTTAAAAAGTGTCGGGTTAGCTAAACGAGTTGTTTTGCCGCCGACAAGCTGAAAGGTTGATCTGATATAAGTCCTGGGGTGTGTTCTACAAATTGGATGCACCCTATTTTTTGTATTGAATCAATCATTAAAGTTCTACCACTGTTCTCCAACAACCCTTTGTCTACAAAGTTGAGACTGGCAAATAGAATTTGCGCCTAAAAGAACGTGAATTCAATAGAGTTTTTTCGCTTCGGTATTTAACGCTTCTGCCCCCCAATCCCCCAATCTGGGGGACTTTCGGACAGGATTTCTTGCTCAAAGTCTCCCAAACTTGGCGGATTTAGGGGGCTGCCTGGAGTGATTGCCACAGCGAGAGATTTCATCGAATTTACGTTAAAAGAACAACGTATGCCTTTGCAGACTAAACTCATCCAGGGGTTTGTTAATCCGCCTGCGCGGATTTTGTTCTTTTAGCTGCGATTTGAACCGCCAGGCAAAAAGTCTTGTCAAGCAAACAGCCACAAAACAGTGCGCTACTCAAGTGCGGCGAACTCCGATCGATATTTCACCGTTCCAACACAGCCCTCTAAGGCACCCGCTTTTAATTCCAATACCATAAATGCCTCATCTGGAACTGCATACTCACACTTCAGTCCCTTCTCGCTGGCTGGAGTAAACCCAAATCGTGAATAGTATTTTGGAGAACCTAGGACAACAACGGCTTTGCAACCAAATTGAATGCCCGCTTGTAAACCCTGCCGAATCAGTAATGAGCCAATTCCTTGTCGCTGATAGTTGGGGAGCACTGCGACGGGTGCTAATCCAAGAATGAGTAAATCATTAGTTAAATCATTAGTTGAATCATTGGTATATTCTCCTGCAATCGCAACTGGACTAAAAAATACATGTCCCACAATTTGATCAGCCGCCACCGCAACCAGCGATAACGTAGAAGTAGCGCCTCGCAAGCGATCGACTAAATCCGCCTCACCCTCTCGCCCAAACGCCGCAACATTAACGCTGCGAACCGCTTCTATATCTTCTGGTTTCTCAGCTCGAACTTCCATAATTTAGAACTTCTAAATGTAATTTTTTTGAAATTCCAAAACAGACCTCAAAGTTACTCTTCGGCTCGACGCATTGTGAGCAATCCTTGACAATAGCTGATCAATGTTTTGAGTCGTTCTTTAATCTGCTGCACTCGTTGATCATGGGTTGTCGATCGCCGCGCCGTCTGCAAAAACATCACATCCATATTCAAGAGTCTAAGCTGCTTGTCCATCTCGACTTGAACGGCATACGATCGCTGACTAACGTCTACGTCCAAAGCTTCCAGATCCAAACTGCTGATCTGGGTTTGAAAGAATTTTTGAATGTCTAGAACTTCTGACTTTAAAATCGCACCGTCGCACTCAGGCTGATTGACCAACGCCTCAAGCGCCTGCAAAGCGTGGGAAAATTCTTGGTAGCGATCGCGGTGTGACGCTGGCAACATGCTCTCAAGGTTTGACACTTTGCTCAGTTTAGCGTGGAGTTTGGATCGCTTTTTAGGGGTTCTGTCTGGATTCATCGATCGTATTTCAGCAGACAACATAATTTATTGCTTGCCAAAAATCCCTTTAAAGCCCAAGATTCCTGTAAGGAAACTTATTCCAATTGATAGAATGAGCATAAAACAAGTCTGACCCTAAGACAGTCAAAAAATTCACCCTTTAATTGATATAACTCGGCAAATCTTCTAGCGTCTGACCAAGAATCGCTGTTTTGCAGTCTCTCATTTGCTCAGTTAGTTTCGTGAATGAACCTGGCACGCTTTTAGATCTGCTAGAACTCTTCACTTTCAAAGCGACTAAATGTATATTCGTATACATTCTTGCAGTAGAATCATTCGTTATTTAGTTAAGTCTCCGATCCCAACTCTCCGAGCCTGACAGCATGAACGTAGCGGCTTCTATCATTCCTACCACTGACTTCACGCCTCCAGACTGGTTGCGCGAGTGTTTCATTCAGCAACCCCCACTCTCTGCGGGCGAGATTCCTAAAGACAACGATCTGATTTGTCGAGCCTTTGACTTTGCCTATCAGCTTCACGAAGGGCAGTATCGAGCCTCTGGCGAACCTTACATTGCCCATCCCGTAGCGGTTGCGGGGTTGTTGCGCGATTTGGGCGGCAGTAGCGTCATGATTGCGGCTGGCTTTTTGCATGATGTGGTCGAAGATACGGAGGTCACGCCCGAAGAGATCGAGCAGCGATTTGGGGCAGAGGTGCGGCTGCTAGTGGACGGAGTAACCAAGCTTTCTAAGTTCAATTTCTCCAGCAAAACAGAACGTCAAGCCGAAAACTTTCGCCGCATGTTTCTGGCAATGGCGCAGGATATTCGCGTGATCGTCGTCAAACTAGCCGATCGCCTGCACAATATGCGGACACTCGAACATCTACCCGATGAAAAACGCCGCCGGATTGCTTTGGAAACGCGAGAAATCTTTGCGCCCCTCGCCAATCGTCTAGGCATCGGCAATCTCAAATGGGAACTCGAAGATCTGGCGTTCAAATATCTCGAAAATGACGCTTATCGCGAAGTTCAGCAATTGGTGGCGGAGAAGCGCATCGATCGAGAAACCCGCCTCAGCGATGTGGCCAACAAATTCAAAGAGCGGTTAGATCAACTCGGCGTTCACTGTGTCGAAATTAGCGGCCGTCCCAAGCATCTGTATGGCATTTATCAAAAGATGCAGCGCCAGCAAAAAGGCTATGAAGAAATTTATGACGTGGCGGCAATTCGGGTGATTGTCGAAACCAATGATGAATGCTACCGCGCTCTGGCCGTCGTTCATGACAGCTTTCGTCCCATTCCCGGACGCTTTAAAGACTACATCGGACTGCCCAAACCCAACCGCTATCAATCGCTGCACACTGTTGTCATCGGCGACCAGGGACGACCGCTAGAAATTCAGATTCGTACTCTGGAAATGCACCACGTTGCCGAGTATGGGATTGCCGCCCACTGGAAATACAAGGAAGGCGGATCTAGCAGTGCCCTGACCACCACCGACGAAAAATTTACCTGGCTACGACAACTTCTCGACTGGCAAAACGACCTCAAAGACGCGCAAGAATACCTCGAAAGCATTAAAGACAATCTGTTTGATGGTGATGTATTTGTCTTTACGCCACGCGGAGAAGTCGTCTCTCTGAGTCCGCGATCGACCCCCGTAGATTTCGCCTATCGCATTCACACCGAAGTTGGCAACCACTGTGCAGGAGCTAAAGTCAATGGTCGCATGGTGCAGCTAGATACGACGTTGAGAAACGGTGACATCGTAGAAATTATTACCCAAAAGAATTCTCACCCCAGCCTCGATTGGCTCAACTTCACCGTCACCGCGGGAGCCAGAAATCGCATTCGTCAATGGTATAAGCGATCGCATCACGACGAAAATGTGGCCCGTGGGCGAGAGTTGTTAGAAAAAGAATTGGGCAAAAATGGCTTTGAAGCGCTGCTCAAGTCTGCCCCGATGCTCACCGCTGCCGAGCGATGTAACTACCACAGCGTCGAAGATTTGTTGGCTGCCGTCGGCTATGGCGAAATCACCGTCAATCTGGTTATCAATCGCATTCGAGAAGCCGTCAAAGCTCAACAGCCTTTAGCCAAACTTTCTGATAGTCTCGATTCTAAGATTCTGCTGCCGCTACCCTCCACTTTACGATCGCTGCCGCCTGCCCCCTCTAGCAAGTCACCGATCGCAGGTGTGGAGGGTTTGTTGTATCACGTCGCGGGCTGCTGCAATCCGGTGCCGGGAGAAGCGATTATTGGCGCAGTCACTCGCAGTAATCGGGGCATTTCCATTCATCGTCAGGGCTGCCCGAATGTGGATCAGGTCGATGGCGATCGTCTGGTGCCCGTCAGTTGGAATCAGACAACTCACAATGGCGGCCGACCGCAGGTTTATCCCGTTTGCATTCAGATTGAAGTCATCGATCGCGTTGGCGTTCTCAAGGATATTCTCTCGCGTCTAACGGACAACAATATCAACGTTCGCAATGCTCAAGTGAGGACGTTTCCCGATCAGACGGCTGTGATCGACTTGGGAATCGACATCTGTGATCATGCTCAACTCGAACATACCTTTGCTCAGATCAAGAAGATGACCGATGTCTTGAGTCTGCGTCGAGTCAATCAGGTCGAAGATTAAGGGGACGATCGGAATCACGATCAGGTCTGGTAAAGTAGCGGAAAACGGATTGCTGAGATGAGCGAACCCTTATTCTGCGTTGAAAATCTGCGTGTGGCCTACCGCGAAGGGCAAAAGAATGTCGTGGATGATGTGTCCTTTGTCTTGCAGCCGGGCGATCGTCTGGGACTGGTCGGAGAATCAGGCTGCGGTAAATCCACATTGGGACGGGCCGCGATGCGGTTGCTCTCTTCGGATGCCAGAGTTGAGGGACGAGTCAGCTTTCAAGGAGATTCGGTTTTAGACCTGTCGCCTGCTCAGTTGCGTCGCTTTCGAGGAGAAGCCGTTGCGCTGATTTTTCAAGATCCAATGACGCGCCTTGATCCGTTGATGTCGATCGGCGATCACTGTCTAGAAACCCTCAAAGCACACGAGCCAACCCTTTCGACAAGACAGGCTAAGGAACGAGCGATCGCCACCCTTAGCGCCGTTAACATTCCTGAAAGCCGCTGGTCACAGTTTCCCCATGAGTTTAGTGGAGGAATGCGGCAAAGAGTCGCGATCGCCCTCGCTCTGTTATTAAATCCCAAACTCATCGTGGCGGATGAACCGACGACCAGTCTGGATGTCACCATTTCGGCTCAAATTCTCCAAGAACTGACTCGACTGTGCAGTGAGCGGAATATGGCACTGCTGCTGATTTCCCACGATCTGGCCCTGGTTGCCGAATATTGCGATCGCATCGCGGTCATGTACGATGGCAAAGTTGTCGAAACGGGCACGACACAATCCGTCTTTCAAGCACCTCAGCACGACTACACGCGATCGCTGCTCAACGCCGCCCTCCACCTTCAACAACAAGCCAAATCCGAGTCCTCACGCCTCACGCCTCACACCTCACCTATTCTGAAATTACAAAACCTCAAACAGCACTACGCGCTGGAACAGAATTTGCTCGATCGCTTGTTTTCTCAGACTGATCGAACGATCCGAGCCGTCGATGACATCACATTGGAACTCTACGCCGGGGAGACTTTGGGCTTGGTCGGAGAATCGGGCTGCGGAAAAAGTACGCTGTCACGAACGATTTTGCAACTGTTGCATCCAACCTCTGGGGGCGTGGAATTTTTGGGGCAGGACTTGACAAAGCTCGATCGCGCCCAGCTTCAACAACAGCGCCGTCAGATTCAGATGGTGTTTCAAGATCCGCACGCCTGTCTCAATCCTCGAATGACGGTTGGGCAAAGCGTGGCCGATCCGTTATTGATTCACCAATTAGCTACGCCAGAAAAGGCCAAACAAGAAGTCGAGTCGATGTTAGAGCGAGTGGGCTTGTCGCCAGCAGAGTTTTACGATCGCTATCCCAATCAGCTTTCGGGCGGACAACAACAGCGAGTCGCGATCGCGCGTGCCTTGATTACTCGTCCCAAACTTTTGATCTGCGATGAGCCAGTCAGCATGTTAGACGCGACGGTGCAAACTCAAGTGCTGCAACTGATGCAAACGTTGAAAACCGAATTTGATCTAACTTATCTGTTTATTACGCATGATCTTTGGGTGGCGAGGTTTTTTTGCGATCGTATCGCCGTGATGAATGCCGGAAAAATCGTCGAACTCGGTGACACACAGACGCTCTTCAAACATCCACAACACCCTTATACTCAAGCGCTTCTCGGTGCGGCTCCCTTGCTGAGTCGAATGACGGGCTAGGGAAGGGAGGAGGGAGGAGGGAGGAGGGAGGAGGGAGGAGGGAGGAGGGAGGAGGGATGAAAAAATTAGAACGATCGCTCTCCACAACCCAACCTTTCTATTTGAGATCGAAACGATCCGCTTCCACAACCCAACGTTTCTATTTGAGAACAGAACGATCCGCTTCCACAACCCAACGTTTCTATTTGAGAACGGAACGATCCACTTCTACAGTCCAACCTTTCTATTTCAGAACAGAACGATCCACTTCTAGAGTCCAACCTTTCTATTTCAGAACGGAACGATCCACTTCTAAAGTCCAACACTTCTATCTCAGAACGGAACGATCCACTTCTAAAGTCCAACACTTCTATCTCAGAACGGAACGATCGTGTTCTAAACAGCGTTAACTCAATGAATTTGCTGAACTTTGGATGAGAACCTCTGGCTGAAAGTCTCCCAAAGTTGGAGGGTTGGGGGCAGAAGCACCAAACAGCGAAGCAAAGAACGCTATCGAACTGAACATTGGACTAAAAGTGTCAACTTGGTGAACCGACCGTTAGAGAAGTGGTGACTGATGAGTTTAAGGTTAGAATGCTTCGGAGTAATTGGCTCTAGCACCGTTTTAGATACCTCATCGCAACCTATGGCAAATCCTGAGTCCAAACCAGATGGCTTAGAACAATTTGTTGGAAACCTGCTCGCTCGCAGTGTGATCTTGCTGGGCGTGATCTTTTTAGTAATGCACATGGCGGGAAAGCGTCCTTCTTCGTGGTTTGCAGATTCGGCCACTGGTGCCAAAGCTCCTTTGGTGATGCGCGGCGGCGATCCTTATATTCGGGCTTTGATGCGAACGATTTCGGCGAGTGAGTCGAATGTGCGTAGCCCCTACACGGTGATTTATGGCGGAGACCATATCAGCAATTTGAGCCATCATCCCGATCGCTGTGTGACGATCGTCGCGGGCCCCAACACAGGAAACTGCTCGACGGCGGCGGGACGCTATCAATTCATCACCACCACCTGGATTGAGCAAGCCCAACGCTATCACCCTGCCCCACCGAGAATGTTTTTTTGGCAAAGTTATAGTTTTGAGCCTGAATATCAAGATCAAGTCGTTTATCAATGGCTAAGTGACTCGCAGGCGTGGGGTGTAGATTTGCGTCAGTTGCTCAAAAAAGGGAGAATCAACACCGTTTTACAACGGCTCTCTGGCACCTGGACAAGTCTCGGCTATGGAATCGAAGACAATGCCAATACAGCCGAACTGCCCAGCATCTACAAACAAATGCTTCGAGAAGAATTGGGGCAAGCCGCATCGCGACCCCTTGCGGGCAACTCGAAGAGATTGACCCCCTAAAAACTTGTCACTTATTGCCTGGCGGTTCAAATCGCAGCGACGAGAACAAAATCCGCCTTCGCAAATTACAAACCCCTGAATCCGTGAATTCGATGGGGACTTTGAGCCAAAAATCTTCTCTTAAAGTTCCCTAAAATTGGCAGCTTGGGAGGCAGAAACACGCAACGCCAAAGCGAAAAAATCAACTCTCTGATACCAAATCAATCTGTTAATGCTACAGATCCTTCGCCCCCTAAATCCCCCATTCTGGGGGACTTTGAAACCTAGAAAAGTCTTGACCTCTGGGGAACTTCTACATTCAAAGTCCCCCACTCGTGGGGGATTTAGGGGGCTGCAAGATCTGTAGCGTTCAAAGATCAATTTGGTATAAGAAATCATCCAAACTGACATCACTTTGAGCACTTTGTTGGGGATCAAATTACAATGATTAAGCTCAAGTTTAGAAGTCATTAACTTAGATTAAATAGAAGATTAAATAGAAAATAAGCTTTGGTTTCTAAACCAAATTAAATAGAAAACTACTTCTTTTAGAAGAGACTTAAAATCAAATTAATCTAATACTCTAATCCTATTGAACTGTTGTGCTTTTGTGAGTTCAATTGACATTTGTTTAATTCATAATCAGCACTTCCAAACAAGCTGTAGGGCTGAAGTTGTAAGACTTGGTATCTTGCTCATATTCTGACGGACTGTAAATCGATCGCACCCTTTTCACAACTGCAATAGAAGCTTTAACACAAGAAATTGTGAGGAATCATCATGTTTTTTCTCAAGCGATTGAATAGGAAAGTACTCAATTATTTAGCGATCGCGCTACTAACTCTAACGCTACTGATCGCGCCGCCATCCTTAAATTCTCAGACTTCATCTCCAAGCCTCACGTCGATCGCCGCTGCCCAATCCGCTCCCGAAAGCCAGCAAAAAGACGAACAAAAAGGGGAATCCAGCGGATCTAACAAGCCTGACCTTCCGCTCGACCAAAAAGAAACTAAAGGAATCGATTTCTTTAAGATGGCAATGGGAGCGATCGCAGGGTTAGTCCTATTTATCTATGGCGTAACTCGACTTGCCGAAGGGTTAGAAGATGTCGGCGAAGAACGGATGAAAAATCTGCTTAGTAAGTTTACAACCAACCGATTTGCAGGCGTAGCTACAGGCATTGTCGCCACCACTTTTTTGGAGTCTTCATCTGTCACCATCATTCTAGTGATCGCGATGGTGAGTGCTAATATTCTCACCTTTGTTCAATCGCTGGGTGTTGTCTTAGGATCGAATATCGGGACAGCCGTTGGCGCACAGATTATTTCTCTCAACATTGGGCTATATATTCCCATTTTGATGTTTTCTGGAATGCTGGTTTTCTTTTTGGGCAAAACCTCTCATCAAAAATCTCTTGGCATTGTGCTGCTGGGATTTGGCTTAATGTTTTATGGACTGGAAGCGATCGATGCCGCAATGGAACCCTTCCGAGACCATGAACCCTTTCTTGACTGGATGGAGCGCCTGGGCCGCAATCCCTTTTTGGGCGCGTTGGTGGGAGCCATCTTTACGATCATCATTCAGTCGTCTTCTGCAACGGTTGCGATCGTGGTCACATTGGCAGGCTCAGGGCTGATTGATCTTCCGGCTGGCATTGCAATCATGCTAGGTGCAGAAGTGGGAACCTGTGCAGATACGCTGTTGGCGGCGATCGGACGAGGCAGCCCAGCCCTACGGACGGGAGTCTTTCACTTACTGTTTAATTTGGCTAGCGCCTTGGTAGGAATCTTATTAGCGCCCCAGCTTGCTCAATTGACACAGGCAGTTTCGGGTAGCGATGTGGGCCGACAAATTGCCAACGCTCAAATGATGTTTAATATCGTCGGCGTGATTGCAGTCATTGGCTTTTTGCCCATCATCGCCCGCACCCTGGAAAAATTCATTCCAGAAACAGAAACCGATCGCCAGCGTCAAGCGCGTCAAGCCGAAAAACATCAAGCCAACTCAAAAAGACGACAAGCGGAACCCGTTGCTAATTGAATTTCACAAACTGGTAAAGTCGATCGAAATGGGCTGACTATCAAATCTGAGATTTCCTTTAAGGCCGCGCAGCTTGCCATTGATAACGTTTAGCGTCAGTTCACCGCTCATATCTGCGTCCCGATTGGCCGTAAATCCGCCACTTTGAATGGTCAAAATCGTCCGCCTATTCGATCGACTCAACACGCCTTCAAGCTGCATCACTCGACCGTTGCTTAAGTTAATCTGCACCGTTCTAGAATTGCCATTGGTGTAGCGGTAGAGAATATTTTGAATTGGAATCGACTGTTCCCGAAACTGAAAGCGGCCCTGACCCCGATAGCTTTGCTCAACTGAAGGATTTAAGGCGCGAGAAGGAGCGATCGCCATTCCCGCAATCAAACAAGTCGAAACTGTTAAAACCGCCACAATACCACGAATAAAATCAGACTTGTAACCAGTTAAATTCATCACGCCTACGTCTTTTGAATGGGAAGGATATTCATTAAAGAATCGCGATCGAAAATAAGCATTCCGCAAGTTGGAAACATATTTTATTACTCTGATACCAAATTGATCTTTGAGTGCTACAGATCTGGGAGAGCAACCTAAATCCCTCACTTGTGGGGGACTTCAAGCCAAAGAAGTCTCGGATTCTCAAAGTCCCCCAGAATGGGGGATTTAGGGGGCGAAGGATCTGTAGCATTAACAAATTGATTGGGTATGATCAAAGCAAGCATACTAAAGCGCATCCTCTACAGAAGGATTTCGCAGCCGTTTGAAATGTACTCCAGTATGATGTTTCTCAACATCCAGATTCTCTACTTTCAAGAAGATGCTTGTCGTAATCAAAAAATAGCAACAAGTTGCAAAAACTGATATCAAACCAGATCAGCAATCTAACAAAACCAGAACGTTCATCCCTCCTCCCTCCTCCCTCATTCCCCCATGCCCCTCACCCTCATTTTCGACATTGATGGCACTCTGGCTGACACCGAACGAGACGGCCACCGAGTCGCCTTCAACCGAGCCTTTCAAGAAGCAGGACTGAACTGGGATTGGTCGATCGACCTCTATGGCGATTTGCTAGAAGTTGCAGGAGGCAAAGAGAGAATTCTGTATTACATTCAGACCTATGAGCCGTCGTTTGAGCCACCCAATGGACTGGAAGACTTTATCGAAACGCTGCACGACGCAAAAAGTCGCCACTACAAAAGTCTCGTGAGAGAGGGGGTCATGCCCTTGCGTCCGGGAGTAAAACGGCTAATACAAGAAGCGCGTGAACAGGAAGTCAGACTAGCGATCGCAACCACAAGCAGTTTAGATAACGTTTTGGCTCTGCTAGAAACAACGCTCGGATCAGAAAGTCCCGCCTGGTTTGAGACGATCGCTGCTGGAGATGTCGTTCCTCACAAAAAGCCTGATCCTGCCGTGTATCTTCATGTCTTAGAAGTGATGAATTTGCAGCCTGAAACTTGTTTGGCGATCGAGGATTCTTATCAAGGATTACAGGCAGCCCTACAAGCAGGCTTAAAAACCGTAGTCACGCTAAACGATTACACACACCACCAAGACTTTTCGGGTGCAACTTTAGTGTTAAATCACCTGGGAGACCCCGACAAGCCGTTTGAAGTTTTAACAGGCAAAGCAGAGGGTTATCAGCAGTTTGATCTATCGTTAGCAAAGAGTCTCTTGTAGAAAAGGTGTCTAGCTACGATCGCATCTACACCATCGTCCGCCAAATCCCCTACGGACAGGTCGCCACCTACGGACAAGTCGCACAACTAGCCAACCTCGCTGGAAGGGCTAGACTCGTCGGCTACGCGCTATTTCGAGTGGATACGCAATCCGACATTCCCTGGCACCGAGTCATCAACGCAAAGGGCGAAATTTCTGAGTCTCCGTTTCGCAATGGGGGAGATTATCTCCAGCGATCGCTCCTCGAATCTGAAGGCGTGCAATTCAATCAATCCGGTAAAGTCAACTTCAACCACTGTCGATGGCAACCCGATTTTGAGGAGTCAAGCGAAGAAATTGATGAAACGACTTTGGACTTCAGACATTAGACTTTGGACTCTTAAACTTCAGTCTCTTGTCTCTCTCCCGTCCTCAATCTTTCTCATTAAAAACTTCTAAAATCTTGCAGCAAAATCCCTTCAAACGTTCTCGAATCTCTGGAGTCGGACTACTCATCCCTTCAAAACTCCAATCCTGCACCGTAGAAAATCGCCATTGCTTGCCCTGATGATCAAACCCAGCCACTTCGACTCCGATCGCTCGTCTAGCCTTCATTTCTAAATCAGAATAAAACCGAATCTGCACTAAAATGCTGCGACTTTGAAACAGCCGACTCCGCCCCGGAAAGTGAAACCCCAAATCGATCGAGTCTGGATCGACTAACTCCCGCGTGTCTGGATCATTCGCCCAAGGCTTCAAATCGACCCGTGCATCCGGAAACTCTAATTTAAACAAGTTGACTACGGTGGCAATTTTGCTGGCAGTCTCAAGGTCGATCGCTTGTTCGGCTGCATTCACACTCGTCATCCTCCATCCAGCTTCTCTCCATTATTGTCGCCGTGTTGACGTTTTTCTAGTTTTTCTATCTACGAAGGCAGACTTCGCTCTTGTAGGCGCGGTTTGAACCGCCAGCTAGAATTAAGAGTGATTTAATTCTCGATCCTTAGCCCCTGATCGTAAGCAAATTAGACTAATTTTGGCGTACTGATCGCTACACTCGCCCTTCTTTCTGTCTTCTCAGATTTCCCTTGACACATTTCGCCAGAATACTGTTATATTAGTTTGTGGTCACGTATTGGGGCGTCGCCAAGTGGTAAGGCATCGGGTTTTGGTCCCGACATCCCTAGGTTCGAATCCTAGCGCCCCAGTTTTAAAAATCTTAACTTTCAGAATTCAAGTTCAGGATTCAAAGAGCGATCGACTTCTAGAGAACGCTATCTTAATCAATTTGTCGGTCAAGCTTGAGTTCTGCATGTAGTCTGAGATTGCAGCAGTTTGCAAACAAAAGATGACAGCGAATCCGACCATTCTCGCTCTAGACTTTGACGGCGTAATTTGTGACGGACTGAGAGAATACTTTCAGACGGCCTGGAAAGCTTATGCTCAAATTTGGCAAGATGCCACACCAAGAGAAGATTTAGAGCCTCTGTTTTATCGCCTGCGTCCTGTTGTCGAAACCGGATGGGAAATGCCTGTGTTGATCAGAGCGTTGGTGTTGGGCATCGAAGAAAGCGAAATTTTGCAAAACTGGGCAGCGATCGCCCTACAAATCACCACTAGAGACCATGTAGAAGCAATGCAGATCAGCGCACTGGTAGACGAGATTCGCGATCGCCAGATTGCCTCAGATCTCGAAGGCTGGCTATCCGAACATCGCTTTTATCCAGGTGTTTTGCAACGGTTGGCAGACGTGCTAGAGAGTTCAATTCAAACCGTGATCATCAGCACCAAAGAAGGGCGATTTATCCAACAGTTGCTCCGTCAGCAAGGCATTCAACTAACAGACGATCAGGTTTACGGCAAAGAAGTCAAACGTCCAAAATCCCAAATTTTACGAGAACTGATCGAAAAAAATGGCCCCGTCCCAATCTGGTTTATCGAAGATCGATTGAAGACCCTGCAAGGCATCGAGCAACAGGCTAACTTGGAAAACGTGACGCTATTTTTAGCAGATTGGGGCTACAACACCGATCGCGATCGTCAGTCTATTGGAGCGAGCGATCGCATTCATCTTTTGTCACTTCAGCAATTTACTCAAGCCTTCTCAACCTGGCATTAGACCAGGCGATCAAGTGTACTGACTGCAAAAAGCGTCATAGAATTAACCCATCAGTCCATCAAAACAAAGTGAGAGATATCAACAACCTTTGAAACCGATGGGAACTATTCTTTCCTCCCTCCTCCCTCCTCTCTCCTCCCTCCTCCCTCCGCTGCCCAAGTACCATGCTTGACCTGACCAAACTCGCACAACAAATGCAGGGCATCAGCCAACACCTCACGTTAGAGGCTGTGGCCACTCGTCAGCGACTAGAACGCGCCCAAGCTTTGATCGAACAGGCCCGCCTGCGTCAAACCGAACTCGTCGAACATCAACAAACCTGGCGCGATCGCCTCATCTTCACCGCCGCCGAACCTGTGGAACCGTTGGACACGCGAGTTGAAGTGGATGTGGCTCCGATCGCTCACACGGTCATCGCCACCGATGGATCTCAAATCGCCCCCAGCCATCACGAAATCGCCTACTGCTATCTGATCAACGTTGGGCGCATCGTTTTGCACTATGGACAAAGCAAACTGCCCCTGCTAGACAGCCTTCCCGAAGTTTTTTATCAACCAGAAGATCTCTATGTTTCGCGGCAGTGGGGCATTCGCACCGAAGAATGGATGGGCTATCGACGCACCGCCTCCGAAGCAACCGTGTTAGCAGAATTAGTAACGGCGATCTCTTCGAGTTACCCGCAAGGGGTCGCTTCGAGTTACCCGCAGGTTGCGACCCAAACATCGGCCAATCCCAAAACCAGAACCTCACCCCTCACTCCTCACTCCTCACCCCTCACTCCTCACCCCTCACCCCTCACTCCAAAGCCTCCGACGTTAGCAATGGTGGATGGCTCACTGATCTACTGGTTTCTTGAACCGATGCCCACAGAGGCTAGAAATTTGATTCTCACACCAATTTTGCAAGCCTGGGATCAGATGCGAGAGGCCGGAGTCCCGATCGTCGGCTATATCAGTGCGTCTCGAAGTGGTGAAGCGTTAAACTTTCTCAGGTTACAGAGTTGTCCTTATCTTGCGCCCGATTGCCCAACTCACTGTGCTGATAAAACGGCTCGTCCGCCTTGTCAGGTGCTTGATCCGCTCAAAGACACTGCACTCTGGGGTAGACTGCTCGAACCTGGACAACGCAGCCCTCTGTGGCAAAGCTCCGCTCGCATTTTGGATCTGTATGGAGAACATGCAATTCATTTTTGCTATGTGCATGTCGGCAGCGAGATTGCCCGTGTCGAAGTCCCTGCCTGGGTTGCACAAGATCAAACGTTGCTCAATTCGGCTTTGAGTTTGACGTTGGCGCAGGTACAAAAGGGATATGGCTACCCCGTCGCATTGGCCGAAGCGCACAATCAGGCCGTGGTCAGAGGGGGCGATCGTTCTCGCTTTTTTGCACTGTTAGAACAACAAATGATCCGCGCTGGACTGCGAAATGTGGGCACCTCCTACAAAGAAACGCGCAAACGAGGCAGCATTGCTTAAAGGATTCAGCTTCCCATTCATTACGTCTTCGTTACGTCAAAATTCTTGCTCGTCGGTCAGCGTCTCGATCAACAAATCAACTTGTTTTTGGCGTTGGGCTAAAAAGGATTCACATTGACGCAGTGATTCAACCGCCGTTGAGAAGCGATCGAAGACATCCGCGAGATCCAATTCACCAGACTCGATTTGCGTGAGAATTGACTCGACTTCGGCAACGGTTGCTTCATAGTTCCAGTCAGCTTCGGCCCGATCACTTGGTTGAGAAGTGGCGTTAGACTTAGGAGAATTTTTCATCAGCGCCCGAAGCAAAATAAGGAACAATTGCTTTTTCTTTATAGTCCAAATTTACTAAAATTGCTGGTCAGATTTGCTGCAACCGCTTGAGAATTCTTAGAGTGTATTTAGAAATTCTGCCAAAACAAGGCTGAAACGATCGACCTACAATAGAGAGAGAAAACTCAGTTCGTCTGACTATGACAAAGGTGAATCTGAACCCAGGACGCAACTCAGAACCTTAAAGACGACGCTGATGCCAACGATCGGTTGTCAAGTTTGAGCCAAACACCGCAAATTCAGACTTTTTAACAACATGCCAGACTTTCACATTCAAGCCCCTTTTGAGCCAGCAGGCGACCAGCCTCAAGCGATCGCTCACCTCACCCAAAATCTGAATGAACGTCACCGCTACCAAACTCTAAAAGGCGCAACGGGAACCGGAAAAACCCATACGATCGCTCGTGTTGTTCAAAATGTGGGCAAACCGACGCTCGTCTTAGCGCACAACAAAACCCTGGCGGCACAGCTTTGTAATGAGTTGCGGCAGTTTTTTCCGGATAACGCGGTCGAATACTTTGTCAGCTATTACGACTACTATCAGCCCGAAGCGTACATCGCTGTCAGCGACACGTTTATCGAAAAAACAGCTTCGATTAACGATGAAATTGATATGCTGCGACATTCGGCCACGCGATCGCTATTTGAGCGCAAAGATGTGATTGTCGTCGCCTCGATTAGCTGCATTTATGGACTGGGGATTCCGTCGGAGTATTTGAATGCGTCGATTCCGCTCAGGGTGGGCGAAGAGATGAATCAGCGTCAGATTTTGCGAGATTTGGCCTCGGTTCAATATACGCGCAACGATCTCGATTTGGGTCGCGGCAAATTTCGCGTCAAGGGTGACGTGTTAGAAATTGGCCCCGCTTACGAAGATCGGATCATTCGAGTTGAATTCTTTGGCGATGAGATTGATGCAATTCGCTACATTGATCCCGTCACAGGGGCAACGCTGCAAAGTATGGAAGGCGTAAACATCTACCCCGCTCGTCACTTTGTCACCCCCGAAGATCGATTAGAGGCGGCCTGTGATGCGATCGAAGCAGAACTCAAAGAACGCTTAGAAGAACTCGAAAAAGATGGAAAATTACTCGAAGCGCAACGATTAGAGCAACGCACTCGATATGACTTAGAAGTTCTGCGAGAAGTTGGTTTTTGCAACGGCGTTGAAAACTATTCGAGACACTTAGCAGGACGAAAAGCAGGAGAGTCACCGGAATGCTTAATCGATTACTTTCCAAAAGACTGGCTGCTCGTGATCGACGAATCGCACGTAACGCTACCGCAAATCAGAGCGATGTACAACGGCGATCAGGCGCGCAAAAAAGTATTAATCGATCACGGATTCCGATTGCCCAGCGCTGCGGATAACCGTCCGCTTAAAAATGAAGAGTTTTGGGAAAAGGTCAATCAGTGCATCTTTGTGTCTGCCACCCCTGGCGACTGGGAACAGAATATTTCTGACGATCGTATTGTCGAGCAGGTGATCCGTCCCACAGGCGTACTTGATCCCGAAGTGTTTGTGCGTCCGACTCAGGGGCAAGTGGATGATCTGCTGGCTGAGATTCAAAATCGCGTCCCAAAAAATGAGCGGGTGTTAGTGACGACGCTAACCAAACGCATGGCAGAAGATTTGACTGAATACTTTCAAGAAAGAAGTGTCCGAGTTCGTTATTTGCACTCAGAAATCAACTCGATCGAACGCATCGAAATTCTTCAAGATCTACGAGACGGCGTGTTTGACGTGCTGATCGGCGTAAACCTGCTGCGGGAAGGATTAGATTTGCCAGAAGTTTCTCTAGTCGCCATTTTGGATGCAGACAAAGAAGGATTTTTGCGAGCGGCGCGATCGCTGATCCAAACGATCGGTCGAGCCGCACGACACATTCAAGGTCAGGCGATTCTCTACGCCGACAACATGACCGACAGTATGATTCAGGCGATCAGCGAAACCGAACGACGGCGCGAAATTCAGCAGGAATACAACGAAAAACACGGGGTTACGCCTCAGCCTATTACTCGTCGAGCCGCCAACTCGATTCTGTCATTTTTGGAGGTGTCTCGTCGCCTCAACGCCCAAGAACTCGATCAAGTCTACGAGCAAGCCGATGACATTCCCCTCGAAAATATTCCTAATCTGATTGTCCAACTCGAAGCGCAGATGAAAGAAGCAGCCAAGAGTCTAGAGTTTGAGGAAGCTGCAAAATATCGAGACAAAATCAAACATCTGCGAGACAAAATGCTGGGCAACCGAAATTAAATCAGGGGGCGGTGTAGGGTGACCGCGATCGCATTCAAAGATTTGGTGAGTGTTAATTTAACGTGAATTCGATAGAGTTTTTTCGCTTCGGTATTTAACGCTTCTGCC